>CAUQBM010000004.1:0-65827 GCA_963516705.1 uncultured Candidatus Saccharibacteria bacterium
TATTTTCGTCTGCACAGAAATCCTTTAAAAATTGATTCCATTGACAAACCGAATTATCATACTTGGCATAATCTGATTTCCCATAATAAACTTTTAGCATATCTTGAATGGTAAAACTCAAATCATTTTCTTTTTTTACTTTTCTCCAAGCAGTTGCCATATCAGCATTAAATTTAAATGGTGAGACATCTGTTAAAATTGAGAAATATTCTCTAAAGTGCGTATTAAAGGAAAACCCGCATTCAAGTAATGGAGTATCTAAGGTAATAGTTTCTACTCGTTTCTTTTCATTTTTTATTGATGACTTTTTAATCAAATTACCCTTAAAGTACTGCTCAATAATGTGATTGAGTTCCTGTTTTGTGCCTTTATATTCTAATCCTAATGACTTGCATATCTGCGAAAGTTCTTCACGATACCAATAGTATTTATTAAACTCGTCAAACGATGTAATTTTATCAAACTCAGGTCTACTTTTTGTCAATATTGTAGCTCCTTAAACCCAATTTACTTTTTCATCTCTAGTATCTATAGCTCCTCAACCTTCACCCGCTGCTGCTCCGTCGTATCCCGCTCACGAACAGTAACGGTGTCATCTTCCAGCGTCTGAAAATCGACAACTACGCAGTGTGGCGTACCAATTTCGTCTTGGCGGCGGTAGCGCTTGCCGATGTTACCGTTGTCGTCCCACATCACACGTCCGGGGTTGGCTTTGGCGAGGCTCGCGTAGACTTCGCGGGCTTTTTCCACCAATTCTGGCTTATTCTTCAGTAGCGGCGACACGGCAAATTTGACTGGCGCCAAATGCTCTGGCAACGCCAAATACACCCGCTTTTCACCGTTTTGCTCGTCCTCACGGTACGCGCCCGACAGCACCGCCATCAGCGCCCGCTCCACGCCAAACGACGGCTCGATGACGTGCGGAACAAATTTTGTGTTCGTTCCTTTGACGGTATACTCCATGCTCTTGCCGCTGACCCGCTGGATGTTCATGAGGTCAAAATCAGTGCGATACGCGATGCCCATCAACTCCTCGCGACCAATTGGATAATCATACTCAATGTCGATCGTTTTTTTGCTATAGTGTGCCCGATCCTCCGCTGGCACGTCTAGCTCGTGAATGTGCTCTGGTTTCAGACCTAGTTCTGCCAAAAATGCATGCGTCGCCGCCAGCAATTCATCAAACGCCTCCTGCCAATGCTCAGGGTCGACGAAATATTCAATCTCCATCTGCTCAAACTCCCGAGAGCGGAAGACGAAATCGCGCGGCGCAATCTCATTACGAAAGGCCTTGCCTTGTTGAGCGATGCCAAACGGCAAGTTCGGGTAGAAACTATCGACGACGTTTTTGAAATTAGTGAAGATACCTTGGGCGGTTTCGGGGCGGAGATACGAAATACTGTCATCGCTCTCAGTCGCTCCGACATGTGTTTTGAACATCATATTAAACGTTCGCGATTTACTCAGCGAATTACCATCGGGGCTTTTGATGCCTTTTTCCGCAATCACCGCATCCATCTGCTCCATGGTCATGCCATCGGCGTCAACGCCATTGTCTTTTAGGATATGGTCAGTGCGGTAGCGTCGGTGATTAACCGTGTCTTCGCACAGCGGATCGACAAAGGTATCGACATGTCCACTCGCCTGCCATACTTTCTGATTCATCAAAATCGCTGCATCGACGCCATATATATCGTCGCGCTCATCGACAAACATTCGCCACCACAAATTCATGATATTTCGCTTCAATTGAACGCCCAGCGGACCATAATCCCACGTTCCAGACAAACCGCCGTAAACATCCGAACCCTGATAAATAAAACCACGGCGCTTACATAGGCTAATAACATCTTCCATTTTTGCTTGACTCATCAAAAAACCTTTCTCCATGTTGGCAACATGGCGATTCACATTATTACCCAAATTATACCATTTTACTGACAATTTTACACTGCCGCGTGTTGCCTGGCGGTCAACCAGCAATCATTTATAACCTCAGTTATTCCGCCAATTTGCGCCACATTTGCCAGAGGCTTGGCCTGGATTAACCTCAGTAGCTTGATGGCGTCCGCACCCAAATCGCCCTGCTCTGCCAATCTCAAACCTTTTTCCGCATTGTCATACATATATTTTTTATCAGGAAGTAGCGCCGCTGTCGTTACGTCCGTTCGAAGATTCAGCTCATCTCCCAGCAAACTCGCGTATTGCAAATAAAACCACGTTTCAATCAATTTTTGGTTTATCGCGGGATTATTCAATTGCTCCAAAACTTGACTCAGCACATAATACCACTCTGGCTCATCAATGTTTTCACTCGCTGCAGAAACCAATTTCATCACCGAATATGCAAATTGCATCCGATCATAATCTTCCAAAATATGCCGATAAAAAGCCGACAATCGAGCGGAAGTTAATAGCCCCAAATCGCCCCGACCAGAGCGGATAACCACATCACAAATCGCGAATAATTCGATTCCGCCCGCCAATTTACTGCGCTCCCGACGCACGCCTTTTGCGATTACGCTGCGTCGACCTTTCGGCGTTAATAATTGCAAAACCCGGTCAGCTTCGGCGTAATTCGTTCGCCTCAAAACGATCGCTTTTACTCGCTCACTCTGCCCCGTCATTTAGAACCTCGCGAAAAACCGCCCGCGCCTCATTCGGACGCATCGATGTTTTATTCAAAATCGCCTTCACGCCAAGCGGACGCAAATCGTCCATTTTAACGTCGATATTCGTACAAACCACAATCGGTAAACTCGCCAAATCCGCGTACGATCGTAGCTCATTCAACAAAGCAATCGCCGTTTCACCAGCCAACAACATATCCAAAATTAAAGCGTCAGGTTGCCAATCGTCAATAATTTCAATCGCCTGACCACCAGAAACCGCCACTCGATGTTCCGCGCCAACATCCGCGGCAAACTTGCCCAGGATATCCGCCCAATTCTTATCGTCCTCAACAATTAACAACTTTTTCATATCAAACTCAACTGCCGACTAATTGGCATTTCTACATAAAAAGTCAATCCATCACGGTGACGAATCAGACCAATTCGCCCGTTCATCGCCCGCGCAAATTGATTCGCCACGTAAATCCCCAGCCCGCTACTTTCCGGCCTTGTTCGCACGGTTTTTCGCGTTTCCATTTCATCAAGCAAAAGCCGATATTCCTTCAAACTTATCATCGGACCAAAATCCCGCACGCTCATCCTTACGGCATCTTTTGTCGCCTTAACCGAAACCTTAATCTCCGATCCATCCTCCGTATACGCCAGCGCGTTATTTAAGAAATTCGCTAAAATTCGCCCCAAAAGTGTTCGGTTCGCTAATATCAATTGACTATTTCTGCCGCTCTTAGGCCAGCTAACTTTTCGTCCATAAAGCATTGCGTTGAACTTCGTTTCCATCGCTACTTGCTGACATAGAGCCAACGGATTGACCGGTTCAAGCGGAAATAACGACGGCGTTAAATTAGCTGAATTTGCCAAATCAATCGTAAGTTGCAACGCCTGCTCAGAAGTCCGAATAATTCGTTGCTGAATCTGAGTTTTATCGGCAGAACTGGTTAAATCGTCGTCCAGCAGTAGCGCCAGTTGTCTAATCAAAGCCAGCGGCGCTTTCAGCTCATGTGCCGCCACCAAAACGCTCGGCAATCCACCAAAATCAGCATCACTCCACTCTTTACCTGCCATACAATTCTAGTATAGCAAATATGTGCTAGGTTTTTCTATTCAGAGATTTTTACAGTGCTCAATATAGTCTGGAAATCTGGTTTAAACGTATCCGCGTCGGTTGAAAAACGAATAGTTTTATCGCGAACTTTCATCAAAACCACAGAGCCGCGCAATTCTTTCTCAAACGTACCGTCAATCCGAGTTGCTGAAATTCCATTAAACTCAGTACTACTTGAGGTCAATTCACCCTTCTTTAGTCGTGATTGATAGTCATTCAGCACTGTATCCATATTCTTGTTGATAATCTCCAGCCTTAATGCAAACCGACTATTTTTATTAGTTGTCGAAGGAACTGAAATAGGGTGAAGATAAGCCTTGTAATCGCCCCTGTCGCTGCCGTCATTCCCTACATATACACTCCAAGTCTTTGGATACATGAACGATACTCGACCATATTCAGCAGGACCAACAAATTCAATACGTGGGTTTTTTGCTTCTTCAGAAAATTTCTTCTGGTCTGATTCGGCTTGTTCACTCTTACCCTTAGCAACTTCAATCGCAACTTTACTATCAACGCTGCTTTTTTCTCGGGAATATTGCATGTACGCCCAAATTGCCAAAGATCCAGCAATCAAAAACAATATCAGACAGCCGATTGTGCCGACCATCCAGCCATTAACTGAGCCACGCTCACTCTTATCTCTCGTCATCATATTGTAAAGTATAGCTTATGCTTTAATTGATGTAAAGATCCTACTCAGCGTTAAAATCCTCGCTAAGAACCTCGATATCATGTCGCATATCTTCCAGCGTAGCAGTAATTTTTTTTGATAACTCTCTCGCCTCAATAAATCTCTGTTTCGCCTCATCCAGATTAAAATCATCGCCTTGAAACCACGCGATTCGCTCGTTCAATTCAGCCATCATTTGCTCAATTGTCATATCGTTGTTCACTATTCTCAATCCTCGCTTTCATAATTATATCTTTTGTTGTAATCTCTACAATATTACCAATCTGTAAATCACCATTGATCATTGCATAGCCACGACGCAGCGCCATTTCCGGATCATACTCAGCGATGACTTTTTGTTGCGACAATGTTGCATTTACAGCCACATCCACACGGCTTGACCACTGTTTTAGCGCTTCTTTTTGCGACATTGTTGCATTAAGCGACTGTTCTTCGATAGCTCTACAAATTGAATCTTTCGCGTCAATTAATCTGTAATGCAAATACCTAACCACTTCTCGCTTATCAGGAAACAGCAATTGCGCGGCGTTACTCGGCGTGGCTGCGCGAGCATCCGCCGCCAAATCACACAAACTCTCATCAATCTCATGACCAATTCCAGTCATCGTTGGAATGCGACTACTCGCCACCGCCCGTACTAGTTTTTCATCGTTAAAACTCGCCAAATCCTCCGCACTGCCACCGCCACGAATCAAAACAATCACATCTGGAGATTCTGACATTTGATTAAAATATGATATTGCTCGCACGGCTTGATCTGCAGCGTTTACACCCTGTACATTAACATCGGCGACTACAAATTTCACGCCACCCCAACGTTCGCTAGAAATCTTCATAAAGTCAGCATATCCCGCCGCTTTTGTACTGGAAATAACAGCCACCCTCTGAGGATATTGCGGCAATGGACGCTTTCTTTCAGAATTAAACAAACCCTCAACTGTCAATTTTTGCTTCAAAAGCTCAAAACTTCGTTTCAAACTTCCCTTGCCTAATGGACGAATCTCTTGAACATTCAGACTAAAGGCGCCATTATCCCTAAGCGTCGGCATTGCCCGAACGACAACTTTCATCCCATCTTCAATTGGCGTACGTAAATTGCTAAAACCAACAAAACACCGAACCAGCCCGTCGTCATCCTTCAGATCAAAAAAAGCGTATTTCGGAGGATAAGACTTGAGGCCAGAAACCTCGCCCTCAACTTCAACCATCCCAGCAAAAGCCACGTCAAAAGTTTGATTGACAACTGCTATGAAATTGCTAACGCTAAATCTGGGAATCATCTGGCTTGCCGTATTTAATCAGTGCGTGTTGATAGAAAATATAGCCAAAGATAATCGTACCAGTAAGTAAAATTGCTCGCGTCAAAATTATTCCAGCAATCGCCAAATCCGGCGGAGTGCCTGCCATACTTAAGAAAATAATCATAATAGTCTCATAAACGCCGGTTCCTCCGGGAGTAAACACGACAATCGCTGCCAATCCCGCCACGCCGTATCCAACCATCAAAATCGCCGGATTAACAAAAACACCCAGCGACAGAAACGCCACAGCAAACATCGCCACGTCAAAAACAGTATAAACAGCTCCCCAAATCATCGGTTTTATTAGAAGTTTCGGATGATTGGACAAATCTTGAAAATCGTCCTGCATATCAACAAAAAACTCTTCGACTTTCTTCGACTTCATCACTCGTCGCTTCTTGCCTAAGGTTGCAATTTTTACCAATGTATTGATGAATCTAGACAATTTAGCGGCAGTCATCTGCATACGTCGCTTTGACGAAAACACGAAAATCAGACCAAACGTCAGCGCCAAAACCACGATAATCAACAAAAAGCTAGCGGCAACGATATATCGATTAACCTTGCCGTCAATAGCCAGCGCCAACACAGCAATCACCAACAAAACCAAAAGCGACAAAAATCCCGTAACATAACGAATCACCTGCGCAAATGTCGAACGCGCCGAACTCACGCCAAGCTTATGCATTCGCCACGTCGTATACGAAATGCCGCTAACTCCGCCCGACGGAAAAATGTGATTGACCAAATTAAGCTCCAGCGCAATCCTCGTCTGCTCCAGCCTGGAAATATGATGAATCAGATTCTTCTCTCTTAAATACGAAAAAATCATTTCGCCGCCAGCGAAGTACACGATAATCTGAAACGGTAATAATAAGAACAATAGCCATAAATCCGCGTGCAAAAACAAATTCCACGCCTTCACGAGCTCATGCCGAGATAGAAAAATTATTATCGCCAAAACCACCAACGTCAAAACACTCATAATGGCTCGTGGCGATTTCAACAATTGCAACACCTTCGGTAACATAACCTTCATTATACCACGATAAATGTTATAATTACGACATGTTTATAGCTATTCTTGGACGCCAACCAGAAATCTCTATCGCCGAATTAGAGGCGGTTTACGGTGCTCAAAACGTCCAAAAAATTTCCAACCAAGCCGCCACGGTTAATTGCGACAATTTATCAATTGACAATCTCGGCGGAACGATTAAATGCGGACAAGTCATCACGAAAATAAAATCGCAAAAATCAGACCGCAATACCCTGCTCCAAGCCTCAAAAATTATTGTTGAAAAATACACGAAAAAACTTTCACATAGTCAGAAAAAAATAACGCTTGGAATAAGTTTTTATGGCAATAAAACAGATCCGAGAAATGTCCAAAAAATCGGAATTATCCTGAAAAATAACCTGAAAAAATCTGGCGTTAGTTTGCGCCTAATTCCTAATAAAACCGCCGCTCTGTCCACTGCGACCTCTCACAATAATAAACTCGGCAGGTCTGAGGCGAAAATTGAAATTATCATAGCTAAGAACATGTACGGAGATTTGATAATCGCTGAAAGTCGTGGCACTCAAAATATCAATTCATATACTCAGCGCGACCGCGGACGACCAAAACGCGATGCCTTCGTGGGAATGCTTCCGCCCAAGCTTGCCCAAATTATGATTAACCTGTCTGGCGCAAAACCTGACGATTACCTCTGGGATCCGTTTTGTGGTACAGGAACGGTACTGCAAGAAGCTGCGCTTATCGGCGTGAATGCTTATGGCAGCGATTTGAGCGATAAGATGATATCTTACACAACCGAAAATACGAGCTGGGTGGAAAAAACTTTTTCGACAAACACTTTCTGGCAAGCGCATCAGGCCGATGCCACCTCTGTAAAATTAACAGGTGAACAGAAGAAACGGATTTCTAGAATTGTTTGCGAAACATATTTAGGTCAGCCGTTTTCCGCGCCACCTAACCCAGAAAAACTTCACGAAGTAGTCGGAAATTGCAATCACATAATTAGCGGTTTTCTGCAAAATATCCGCTCGCAAATCCGCCCAGACACGACGCTTTGCATAGCCGTTCCAGCGTGGCAGAATCGCGAAGGTAAATTCACTCACTTGCCTCTGATAAAAAATCTTAAAAAACTTGGATATCAGCAAATTATCGATAAAAATCTTTTATACTACCGCGAAAATCAAGTTGTTGCCAGAGAAATATTGGTATTAAAACCGGCAGATATAGCCAAAACCGCTTGACAACTGGCTTTATTTTCGATAAACTAGAACAGATTGTTTTATAGAAACTATAAGGAGTAAAGAATGTCAAAGGTTAAAGCTGGTGGTTCTAGTAAGAATATCCACAACAATGCTGGTCAACGTCTTGGCGTTAAGCGATTTGGCGGTCAAAAAGTTTCCGCTGGAGAAGTTCTAGTTCGCCAAACTGGTGCCACAAAGATCGCTGGTGACGGCACATATGTTAGCCGTAATTTCACCATCCACGCCGCAAAAGATGGCGTAGTTGGCTTTAAGTCGGTTAAGAAAACTAAGTTTACCGGCAAATCAGAACGCCGAACGCAAGTTGTTGTTCTTTAATCGGTAAAAATTTTGCTTAAAATAACTCCGTTTGTGCGGAGTTATTTTATTAATCACCTCTTCTGGCAATATTTTAATATCATTTATCAATACCCTGCTTTCCGAATTCCCTTAATAGCATTTAGGATACTCTGACGACGCCTGTAAACTGATCCCAAATCACCACTGAATTTTCTATCTATATCTCTATAGTCATTGCTACCAATAATTTCGTCAATCACTCTGACAAAACGATCTCTATAAGCAATTATTCCCCATCTGTCATTCCGCGAATTATCGATAATCCTTCTTATTATTGTCAATTTATCCAACAAAACATTAGTTAAATTACCCAGAACTTTATTATCCACGCCCATCTGATCTACGTGCTTAGTCAGCTTAACCAGACGCCTACGCTCGTCATCATTTTCAATCTTACTTTTTAGACTCTCCAGAAGACGCTCTATATTATTCTTAAATTCATTCGCAGATTTAGCCCTAGAAACTTCAAGCTCTCTAATCCTCGATGATGCGCGTCGTATGAGCTCTTCAGTTGCGAGTTCCTTTATCGCTTCAGGGTTCCTCTGAATTTGCAACTTCAGCTCATTCAGTTCTCTAGCTATAGATTTAGTCTCTGCAGAAAACTCGCCGTTATCCCCTCCGGTATATTTTTCAAAATTATTAATCACAGATTTAAAGCTCTCAGGTAATATGCCAGCATTGGTTTCATTCGTCTCCATCGACTTTTCAGCCACTGGGTTTTCAACCGATTTAGCTGCTGGCAAATCTACTAAATCAGCGCTTGCCTTATCCGCCTCTACCAGCTTTTTAACTGGTTCGATTGCCACCAAATCCGCTGGGTTAGCACCTACCCTATCTGCCTCCACTGGCTTTTTAATTCCAATAGCCCTAACCGCTGGCTTTTCAACTGGCTTAACCGCCGGCAAACTCACTGAGTCATTGACTTTAACCGCCCCAATAGACGCCAGAACTTCTTTAGTCATCTTCAAGGCTGGTGAACCGACGCCAGTCTCATTCGTCTTCACTGGCTCTCTAACTGGCTCGTTGGTTTCTACCTTATTCGTTATCGGCTTTTTAATTCCAGCAGCTTTAACCGCTGTGCTTCCTATCTTAGGACTGGCTTCATTAGTTAAAGGTCTCTCGTGATCAGAAACGTCCTTTTTCACAACCGAACTATTACTGGAATTTTCCGGATGCTTCTTTGCGACTAAAGACTCAATCCTCCTACTATCCGGATGTTTCTGCCTCCAAATTTGCTCAGCAGCCTCCGTTCCTTCTTTAAGCATTTCCTCAGTAGATTTTCCGTAAAGTGCCTGAATATAGGACTCCGTAAAGACCCCATTTTCTTTTAGATTTCGAAGAATATTCAATGGCGCAATCCCAGTTACAGGAACATGCTCTCCATTAACTTTAATCGTTTTATATACTTCCACAAACAATTCAGTCGGACCAGCACCCTTCTCTGGATCAGTGTTGCATACACACAACATAGCGCTAGGAACCCAACCCCCCTCATATATAACATCCTCCTTGTCTTTACCGCTACGAATAACAGTTAATGGACGTTTTGCAATATCTAAATCAGCATGGAAAGTTGCAACTACATAATCTCTCAGGGTTTTTCGTTGTTCTTGTTCGTGGTTTTGTGTTGGTTTTGGTTTTTCCATATATAACTACTTTATACCAAAAAACAAGCAAAAAGTCAACCCCAAGAGGCTGACCTTCCGCTCGATTTACTCTTCTATTGAATACCCAAATGATGTTTTACGCGAGCCACAACGTCACCAATTACAACCTGAGATTTCACCAAATAATCATCAACACCCAAGCTCTCAGCACGTTCCTTATCCTTTGGTTGGCTAAGTGCCGTCAGCATAATAATCCTCACGTTAGCAGTTTCTGGCGTATTGCGAAGAATATCCAGAACGTCAAAACCACTAATCTTTGGCATCATCACATCCAAAAGAATCAAATCTGGACGATATTCAACAGTGGCAGACAGAGCGTCTTCTCCATTATTGGCCTCTCTAACATCAAACCCTTCAATCTCTAATCGCGACCTATAAACCGCAGACAGAGCCATATCATCCTCAACTAGTAAAATCTTCTTTTTTTGTCCGTTCATACTATCTCCATTTTATGTTGTCTAATCCAAAAACACAAGCTTTATAACGACTTCGCCTTATCCATCTGCGGATCTACGTTATTATTGACATCGTCCGACGAAAGATCAACTTTTACATCAGGTTCTATACCAGTTTTATCTATATTTTTGCCCTTTGGCGTGTACCATCTGGCTTCAGTAACTTTCATTTGCGACCCGCCAGGCAGTCCAAGTACAATCTGCACGCTTCCCTTGCCGTAGCTCTTCTGCCCAACCAGCGTGGCTTTTCCGCATTCACGAAGCGCCCCAGCTGTAATTTCGCTAGCACTGGCGCTATTGCCGTTAATAAGCACCACCGTCTTCATATTGCCCAGAATTGGCGTTCCAGTTGTACGCAGCGTTTTAACAATTTCAGAACCTCTACGCTCAGTCATAGCTATTTGATTGTCCAGCCAAATACCCAATAGCCCTTGAGCAGCCCCAACCGTTCCGCCCGGGTTGTTTCGCAGATCCAAAATCACCTTCTTAACGCCCTTTTCAACAAATTCCGAAGCGTATTTTCTGGACAAGCTTACTGTATCATCGCCAAATCGGTTAACTTTCAAAATACCAATTTCTCCATCAATTTCCGACTCTACTGCCGGAGAAACTATATTCTGACGCACAACCGACACCTCACGCGTTTGACCATCACTTAATAACGTCAATTTAACGGACGTACCAACTTCTCCGCGAATTTTACTCACAACTTTTTCCACTGACCAATCAGAAGAAGCCTCGTCATTCACCTTAACAATCGCCTCGCCAGCCTTAATTCCAGCCTTCTGAGCTGGACTATTTTCCAGAGGTTTTATGATAGTCGGCTTATTGTTCCTAAGACCAATCTCCGCACCAATTCCACCGCCAATTTGACCGCTTAATGACTTGTCAAACTCCTTCGTCTCGTCAGGATCCATATACGCCGTATGAGGATCGCCAGCCGCTTCAACTAGCCCGCGATTAGCGCCGTAAATTAACTTTTGAGTATCCAATTTTCCGTCATAATTAGCAACTAGCTCTTGATATGTTTTTTGAACGCTAGATAAGTCGATTGTCTTATTTGAAGTTCTAACGCCAAATACCGACGCCACATTAGCAAACAGCATATCTGAGCGAGCTCCCGCCACAAAACTAACAACAGCCACAATAACAAGCGTCAAAAACCAACTTAATTGCTGTCTTTTTTCTCCCGTAACCATATGCTTATTATACTACAAAACGCCCGTTTAACACGAGCGTTTTTTGTACATCACTTTATGCCGACTAGAAGTAAACGTATGTCAATCCCGAAGCTGAGCGTGTATAGTGCCTATATAAACCGTCCCAGGCAAAGTTGTAGTCGCTAACGGTAATGGTTCCATCGCCATTGACAGATTCAACATACATAACGTGTCCGTAATATCCAATATTCATCACGGCTGCTGCACCGGCTTTTGGTGTTGAGCCGCTAGATATACCATTACGTGCTGCAGTCGATGGCCACTGATTTGCGTTGCCTGCGCCACCAAAATGCGGAACATCCCGTCCAGTACTATGAATTTTCCAAGCTACGTAGCTCACGCATTCACGCGTGTATAGCCCCCATGGATCGATATAAGCGTCGAGTGGAGCACTTGCCCAGGCGCCAGGATAACCGCCGCCGCCAGGTACGCCGCCCGGAATAGAGACATTGCTACCACCAAGAGCTCGTCGGTTGGCTGCAGCCTGCTCTTCTCGGAGCTTCGCTACCTCAGAATTGCGCTTTTGCGCCAATGCAGCATAATTATTCTGATCGTTCTTCGTATCAGTAATCAGTTTTGCCTTCTCAGATTGCTTAGCCGCCATTGCATTGCGCTGCAATTCTTGGTCGCGAAGCGTATTCTCGACAGACTTCTTATTCTCTTCCAGCTTTTTCTGCAAAGACTTAATTTCTTTGATCTTATCATTCAATGAAGTTTTCAAAGAATTACGCTGTTCTTGCTTGTCAATGTAATCGCTAATATTTTTTGAGCTAGCGAGCATCTCCAGCGGCGAAATCTGATCATCAACATACAAATCCGCCAAAATTCGCCCCATCGCTTTACGATTGTGCTTAATTAGCTCTTCGTTCTTTTTTATCTGGTCATTAAGGCTATTAATCTTCTTTTGACTATCAGAAATCTGCGCTTGAATAGCTGATATTTGTCCGTTTATCTTATCGAGTTCCGCCTGCAAACTGTCAGCCATCTCGCCCAAGCGCGAAGCTTCAGAATTATAGTTGTCTGCTTCTTGTTGTTTTGCCTGAATTTCGGCGTTATAGTCGCGAGCTAATACGTGTGATGCCAAGCCAAAAATGCCCGATCCAGCGAGCAATGCAGACATCGCCACCAGAGACGCTCTGCTGACTAATGATGCCGAAACTGGTGTGGTGGACCGTAGTTTCATACGTCTATGTTAGCATAAGCGTAATCAGTATGTCAAGAACTTTTACAGTTTAAGATATTTGCGAGTTGCCACCCAAGATGACGCTACGCCAATTGCCGCGCCGACCAGAATCATGCTCAAGAAAACCAGCACGCCGTACATTTTTAGATGATTCAAAAGATTATCGATAGGAATGCCGTATTTTACCATCGGATCATGCGCAAGAATTAGCAAACCATACCCAACTATTGTTGCGATAATTGCCGCGATAAATCCGTACATTATAGCCTCAACGATAAACGGACCTCTGATGAAACTGCGTTCTGCGCCAATCAACTTCATCATCTCAATCTCGTCCTTGCGGTTGAAAATTGCCATACGAATGGTATTAAAGACCACAAGCGAAGAAATCACCACGAAAACAACTGTAGCGATTGACCCGCCAATACTCGCCAATCTCACCCAATTACCAACTGTTTTAATAGCTTGCTGACGTTCGCCCGAGAATGACGGCTCCCTGTTAGGGTCTTTATATTTTTTATATAAATCATCGGTTTTAACAAAATTATTTAATGATTGCTGGTTATTCAGTTCCTTCACGGAAACGCGAAGCGTCGCCGACATCTCATTACTAGACTCACGAATCGCCTCAAGCGTATCTGGATTGTCCTTATATTGCTCGGCTTGCTTTTCACGCGCTTCTTCCGCGGAAATATACTTAACGCTATCGACATTATCTAACTTTTCAATCCGAGATTTAATCGTTTTAATCGTTTTTTCTGGCGTGTCGCCCTTTAAGTAAATTGACATATCGGCACGCTTGGAAACATTTGAAACAGTATCAACCAGAACTTGACGCGCTGATAATGTCATAAACACGATAATCAACGTGACGCTCATCACCGCAGTCGCAGCAATTGTTAGCCAGGCATTACGGCTAAAGTTATTGATGCCATACCGGCACATTCTGACAAACGTCAACCAACCTCGTCGGCGCTGACGTATACGAATAGTTTCTTTGTTCTTGTTGGATTTATTAGCTGATTTCATTACTGTTTATAGCTCCCTCTCGCCTGATCAGAGGTGATTTTACCATGATCAATTGTAATAACGCGCCGCTTCAATTTGTTAACAATCTCCACGTTGTGAGTCGTCAAAATAACCGTCGTGCCATACTTGTTAATCTTTTCTAGCAAGCGAACAATATCCCAGCTGTGCTTCGGATCCAAGTTTCCAGTCGGCTCATCTGCGATCAGAATTTTCGGCTGACGCACCACCGCCCGCGCAATTGCTACACGTTGACGTTCACCGCCAGAAAGCTGATGAGGAAAATGCTTTTCCTTCCCCTTAAGACCAACCAGCTCAATCACCTTCGGCACAGTCGCCTTAATTTCCCGATTTGTCATTCCAGCAATTTCCAGCGCAAACGCCACATTTTCAAACACCGTTCGATTCGGAAGCAACTTAAAATCCTGAAAAACCACGCCAATTTTCCGACGTAACAGCGGAATATGTTTGTCCTTCAAATTGTCATAGTCAATTCCACCAACTACAATTTTTCCAGAACTTGGCTTTTCTTCGCGAGTCAAAAGCTTCAAAAGTGTTGATTTGCCAGCACCCGACGTGCCAACAATAATCACAAATTCACCAGCGCCAACATGAATGCTTGCTCGATTCAGCGCCGGCTTATTATTTTTTCCGTAGTTCTTCGTTACCCTATCTAACAGAATCATTACTAGTATTATACCATAAGCTAAATATTTTGAGAATTAGCATTTTGTTCTAAATACGCCGTAATAAATTCGTCAATATCGCCGTCCAGAACACCCTGAGCGTTGCGATTTTCGTGCTTTGTGCGCGTATCTTTAACTAGCGTATATGGATGCAAAACGTAATTTCTAATTTGACTGCCCCAGTTTGCTGATTCGCCAGCCCTAAGATCAGACAGAGTTTCGGCGTGTTGCTCTAATTTCATCGCTAGCAATTTTGACCGCAAAATCTTCAATGCCGTTTCTTTGTTCTGAATCTGCGAGCGCTCATTCTGAATAGCCACCGTAATCCCCGTCGGCTCATGCGTCACTCGAACCGCCGAATCCGTCGTATTCACACCTTGACCACCCTTGCCACCCGAACGATAGACATCAATTCTTAAGTCATTCGGGTCAATCGATATTTCATCGGGCGCGTCAATTTTCGGCAAAACCTCGACAAGCGCAAAACTAGTCTGGCGCAAATTGTCCGCATTAAACGGACTTAATCGCACCAAACGATGCACGCCATTTTCCGACCGCAATTTTCCATAAGCAAAAGATCCAGAAATCTCCAAAACGACCGTTTTAATTCCAGCGTCGTCATTCGTCGAGCGTTCCAGCGTATCGACCTTCATTCCAGACTTTTCCGCCCAACGCAAATACATTCGCTCCAACATCGCCGCAAAATCCTGCGCATCCAGACCACCCACGCCAGCGGAAATGCGCATAATTGCCGAGCGATTGTCATATTCGCCAGAGAATAACAAATCGGTTTTATGTCTATCAAAACTCTTTTCAATTGCCGCAACTTGCGCTTGGAATTCCGGCAATAAATCGTCATCGCCAAGCTCCATCAGCTCCACCATATCACCAACCTGCACTGTCAAAGTCTGCCAAGGCTCGACGGTCTGACGAAGGCTGGCGGCTTGTTTCGTTAATTCTTGGGCGTAATCGGGATTATTCCAAATTTCTGACTGGTTTAATTGATCATCCAGCTCCGCCAATTTCTGCTCCAAATCAGAAAACTTCAGCGCTTTTTTAGCCTGTTCAATTTCTTTTTCTAATTCACCAATTTTCTTTTTTAGCGGTTGCATATATTTTATTGTACCATTTTTCAGTGCTCAATTCTCTGTTAAAATAAAAAGATGGATAAAGATATTGAGAAAATTCTATTTACGAACGAAGAAATAAAAACGGCAGTTCAAAAACTTGGGAAAAAATTGACCGAGGATTATCACGATAAAAATCCTGTCGTCGTGGGTATTTTACGCGGTGCGGCGCCGTTTATGATCGACTTGATACAGGCTATGAATTGCTATATGGAAATTGATTTCATGGCGGTTTCCAGCTACGGCGACGACACAAAATCTTCTGGATCTGTAAAAATTATCAAAGATTTGGACACCGACGTGGCGGATAGACACGTGTTGATAGTTGAGGACATAATCGACAGCGGTCGAACCGCCCAGGCGCTAAGAGAATTATTTGCCGCAAAAAATGCTGCATCGGTAAAAATATGTTCGCTATTAGACAAACCAGCACGACGTGAAGTTGGCGCAAAAGCCGATTATGTTGGCATCGATACACCGAATGAATTTGTCGTTGGCTACGGTCTGGATTTTCGTCAGCAATATCGCAACTTGCCATACATCGGCGTCTTAAAACCAGAAGTCTATCAAGATTAAAGCTCTTCTACGGCGGCGACAAATTGCTCGCCACGATCAGAATAACTCTTAAACATATCAAAGCTGGCAGCCGCTGGGCTAAGGATCACCACGTCGCCAGATTGCGCTTTATTTTTGGCTGATTTGGCAACTTCTTTCATTCCCGCCATATCCAATTGGACAATCTCGCAATCAACTTTTTCTTCCCTTAAAACTTCCCTAATTTCATCAGCGTTAGCGCCATTGATAATTATCAGTCGCACGTTTTGTCGGGCAATTTCTTTTGCTAATTCAAAATAGTCCGCGCCTTTATCCGAACCGCCCAAAATCAAAATTTTCGGCTCCGCAAAAGCTTTTAATGCCGCAATCGCACTGCCCGGAGTGGTCGAAATACTGTCATCGTAATATTTCACGCCGTATTTTTCAGCAACAAACTTCAATCGATGTGGCAACCCCGTAAACTCGCTAAGCCCCTCTTTTATTTCATCATCAGACACGTTCGGCAAAATCGACTTTACAGCCAATATCGCTGCGCACGCATTGTCGACATTATGCCTCCCTGGCAAGCGAATCGCAGAAATTATATCGTCCGAAAGAGCAAATGGATATTCCTTTTTCTGCGCCAAACTCGCATCTGCAATCGACGAACTGAACTCATTTTGAGAATTATAGACAACATAATCGTCCGTGGTTTGGAACTTGGCAATATTCGCTTTTGCTGCCAAATAATCATTAAAATCAGCGTGAATATTCAAGTGGTCAGGCTCAATCATCAGCACCACAGCAACGTGCGGAGATTTCTGCAAATCCCACAATTGAAAACTGGACAATTCATAAACGACAATGTCATTTTTCTCAATTTTTGGCAAAATATCCAAAGCTGGCACACCGATATTCCCCACCAAATGAACGGTTTTACCTGCCGTGCGCAAAATCGACGAGATAAAACTACACGTCGTCCCCTTGCCTTTTGTACCAGTCACGCCAATTATAGTCGCTGGGCAATTAGCAAAAAACTCATTTGTCGCCGACCAAATTTGACCGCTAGTCTTTATCTTTTTTGGCGGAAGACTTGGCGACCTAACAATTAAATCCGCACTCTCCAGCCCCGAAAATCCCGTCTGATAAGCCACATTCTCCGGCAAATTATCTACTTTTTCACGCTCGTCCGCCACCAAAAAATCAGCTTCCGGAAACTTCTCTCGAAAATAACGCAAATTAGATTGGCCTTCAACACCAAAACCAGCAATGACAATTTTCATAACCTGATTATATCACGGGCAATTTACGATTACACCCTAAAACAGCTTGTCGAGCTTATCGTACAGCTTTGTTAATAGCTCTTTTTCTTCCGAAGTAACTGCTGCCAACGTCCATGTGTTGGATGCAAAAAACTGACGAGCCGTTTCAATCAACTGATCAGGAGTTACTGCCAAAATAGAATCTGGAACGGCGGCATAATCTCTCACGAAATCATCAGCAAAATATCGTCCTACGTAAAAATTGCTTACTTGCCCAACAGTTTGAGCGCCCATTTGATAACGACCCAACGAATATGACTTCACACTTTCCAAATCCTCTTCGGAAATAGATCCAGCCAAAACTTTCTTCAACTCTCTCACGATAATATCAAAGAGTTTTTCTGCTGTTTCAACATTTACTTGTCCGCCAAAATCCCAAGCCGAATCGTAAAAACCAATCGATGTATCACTAAAAATACCATACGCCAAGCCTTTTTTACGAGCCGCGCCAAAAATTCTCGAGCTCATCGTGCCGGTCAGAATGTGGTTCAATGCGTTCATAGCCGTGACTTCTTCATCACTTAGCTCACGCGGAATCATCATCGACCAGCCAAACGTCAAATTCGTCGCCTCTTTTCGTCTAACTAAAACCGGGTTAGCCCTACGCGGCTCGTCACGAGGAATCACAAATCGCTCGCCCGTCTCTAATTGCCAGCCCTCAAGATGTTCTTTAATAGCCGCTTTTCGTCCAGTCATTTTTCCAGCCACCACAAATCGCATATTCTTCAAAGTGTGCGTTCGCTTGTGATGATTTTTAATATCCTTCAATTCAATATTAGCAATCGTTTTTAGGCGCTGATTATACGTCAAAATATCCTCACCCAGCGCCTGCTGAATGCGCGGCCACATCACACGGTTGTGATTGTTGAGATAACCAGTCAATTCAGAGCGAACATTACCCTTTTCCGCCTCAAGCTCATCGGCGTTAAATCGCGGCGTTGTAATAGCCAATCTCTGAAGTTCCAAAATCCTGTCCCATTCAAAATCCGCACAAATCGCTTCATAAACCATTGAATAGTCAGAAGTGTAAGCGTTGTGATAAGCACCGTTCTTGGTAAATTCCTGCTCGTAATTATGCTCCGAACGAAACTTTTCATTCGCACCAAACGCCATATGCTCCATAATGTGAGCCGTTTCGTAAATGTCTTTATTCAGAACGTAGCGATTTCCCGCCCTGAATTGTACCTGAAAACTCATTACCGTAGAGTCTGGAACATCAATCAACAAGCCGCGCGCACCATTCTTCAGTCTAATTTCCTCAACTGTATGTTTCATTGCCTAATTCTCTGATTATTTACGATTTTTCTTACGGTTCTGTCGCTGAGCCTTTTTCTTCTTTCGAGCTTGATTTTTCGCGCGATTTGATCCCGCGCTAGTCTTGCCCTTTTTCACAGAGAAGTCATCGTCGCGATTTTCCTCGCCCGAACCAATTTCATTTACGCCACGCTCAACGGCATTTTCCGCCAACCTAGTTAGTTCAGTGTCATATTCGTCATCTTGAGATTGACGAACTGTAGCGTCGGCTTTATGAATATTAAATATCGTTGCCAGAACTTCATCGCGGAGATTAGCTTGCAAACTTTCAAACAACTTCTGGGATTCTGATCGATATTCTACCAAAGGATCGCGCTGCCCAACACTTCGCCAGTGAATTCCCTCGCGCAAATGTTGCATATTTTCCAAATGCTGCATCCATAACGTATCCAGCACCGCCATGTAAACTTCGCGCTCAACTCCGCGCAAATCATCGGCGCCAATCTCACGCTCTTTCTCTGCGTAAGCCTCTTCAGCCAACTCCAGCGCCTTCTCATAGCGCAAACGATCTTTCTTTTCCTTGCCAACCTTTTCAATTTTTTCCTTATCAACTGGGAAAATAACTGAGAAATCCTCGACAAACTTTGGATTATTCTTTGATGGAAGAGTTGTCAATTCGTGAACTTTAGCTCGCAATAATCGCTCAATTTCTGGCTTAATATTGTCACCTTCCAAAATCCTACGTCGCATAACATAAACGACGCGACGGTGACGGTTAATCACATTGTCGTATTGAACAACATTTTTGCGCGTATCAAAGTTGTAGCCTTCAACTCTCTTCTGTGCCGCTTCCAATGTTTTCGATACGGCGCGAGTTCTGATTGGCGTATCATCATCAACACCCAATTTGTCCATCAACGACGCAATTCGCTCACCCTGGAAAATTCGCATCAAATCATCTTCGGTCGAAACATAAAACTGAGTCTCGCCTGGATCACCCTGGCGTCCGCCACGACCGCGCAACTGATTGTCAATTCGGCGTGATTCGTGTCGCTCTGAACCGATAACAACCAAGCCACCAAGTTCCTTTACGCCCTCGCCAAGCTTAATGTCGGTACCGCGACCAGCAATATTCGTAGCCAAAGTAATTGCGCCTTTTTCGCCGGCTTTCGCAACAATCGCGGCCTCACGCTCATTATTCTTAGCGTTCAAAATCTCAAACTTAATGCCTTCTTTTTCCAAATATTTGGCAATTTGCTCGTTCTTTTCAATAGAACCAGAGCCAACCAAAACAGGACGACCTTGCTTGTGGTAATCCTTAATCGCCTCAGCGACAGCCTTCAGTTTGGCCTTTTCAGTCTTGAAAATCAGATCTTCCTTATCCTCGCGAATAACTGGTTTGTTCGGTGGAATTTGGATAACATCAAGTGAATAAATTTGCTGGAACTCCTCAGCTTCGGTAAATGCCGTACCGGTCATGCCACTCAATTTATTGTACAAACGGAAATAGTTCTGGAATGAAATTGTCGCCAAGGTCATGCTTTCTTCCAGCACAGGAACGCCTTCTTTCGCCTCAATTGCCTGATGCAAACCTTCGTTGTAGCGACGCCCCTGCATCAAACGACCAGTATGTTCGTCAACGATAATCACTTCACCGTCGTTGGTTACAACGTAATCCTTGTCGCGCTTGAACAATGTCTGTGCTCGCAAAGCCTGATCCATGTGATAAACACTGCGCACGTGATCTGGCGTGTACAAGTTTTTTATTCCCAACAATTTCTGAACTTTTTCAACGCCTTCGTCAGTCAAAGCGACGCTTCGGCGCTTTTCATCCAAAACGTAATCTTCTGGAACCAACTTCGCGGCTATTTTAGCAAATGTGTAATAATTATCAGGATTTTCAGCCGCTGGAGCAGAGATAATAAGTGGCGTACGAGCCTCGTCAATCAAAATTGAGTCAACCTCGTCAACGATTGCGAAGTTCAATTCACGCTGCCTGAGCAAATCAACGTCATTAACCATGTTGTCGCGCAAATAGTCAAAGCCAAACTCGTTATTCGTGCCGTATGTAATATCCGCAGCGTAAGCCTCCTTACGCGAAACCGGACGAAGCTTTCGCATTCGAGGGTCGTCGTGATGCTCATTGTCATAATCTTTATCATAAACAAATGACGCTTCGTTAATAATCACACCAGTAGTCAAGCCTAAGAAATCATACACTTGACCCATCCAACCAGCGTCGCGCTGCGCCAAATAGTCGTTAACCGTCACCACATGAACACCCTTGCCTTCCAAAGCATTCAAGTAAGTCGGCAATGTCGCCACAAGAGTCTTACCTTCACCAGTCTTCATCTCGGCAACGTTGCCCTCATGAAGAACCATACCACCAATCAACTGCACATCATATGGACGCTCACCGATCACACGCTTAGCGGCTTCCCTTGCCACGGCAAATGCATCCGGTAAAATCGTATCAAGCGTCACATTTTTCTTCGACAAACGCTTTTTCAGCTCATCAGTCTGCGCCCGGAGTTCCTTGTCGGACATCTTTTCATATTTGTCATTCAGACTGTTAATAACGTCAACTTGCTTACGCAATCGTTTCAAAATCTTCTTCTGTGGATCGCCAAAAATCTTACTCAGCGCTTTTTGTTGTGTAATTGCCATAAACCTTAAAACTCCCTCACTTTCAGGCATTTTCAAAAACTTCTTTTATTATAACTTTTTTCGGGCAATTTGAAAAGAAAAAGCGCCCAGAATCTGAACGCTTTCCTGCTAATTTCATCTATCAATTATTTTCGACCGAAAGTTTGCTTTAGCTTCGCCAAAACTCCGCGGCTTCCGCCAACGTGAGCTAGCACATCATCTTTATACTTACGAACTTGACCATTCAACCTAGCTTCAACAATATCCACTGCAGCCAAAACGTTCATGGTTGAATCCTTAGCTATAATTTTCTTATCTGGCACATTGATGATAACTTCAACTTCGTACTTGTTGCCGCCAGGATTGTCAATCTGCTTAATCTTAACGTCTGCAGACGCACTTTTTCGCGCGTGGCGTGGCAAGTATTTTCCCAGAGAACCAATTTTTCGCTCAACGTATTTTTTTGTTGTGGCGTTCAGCTCATATTTAACGCCAGTAATTGTAATATCCTTAATCATTTTTCCTCCTACTAACTAATACGCTCTTATTATATCACGTCACGACCATTCATATATGGACGAAGTACTTCAGGAACAGTCAAAGTTCCATCTGGATTCTGGAAATTCTCCAAAATCACCACCAGAGAGCGAGCTAACGATACTGCAGTTCCATTCAATGTATGAACAGATTCAATTGCGCCATTTTCTCGGCGAACTCGAATATTCAAACCACGAGCTTGATAATCAGTACAATTCGAACAACTCGTCAGTTCACGGTAAGTTTGATCAACTGGCGACCAATATTCAATGTCGTACTTCTTCGCAGCTGGCGCGCCCAAATCGCCCGCCGCAATATTAACCACGTGATAAGAAATCCCAATTTGCTGCCAAAGCGCCTCTTCAACGCTAAGAATTTTCTCATGAATTTCTTTAGACTGCTCCGGCAAACAAAACGCGTACATTTCCAACTTATTAAATTGGTGAACTCGGAACAAACCGCGTGTGTGCTTGCCGTATGTTCCCGCCTCTTTTCGATAGCAAGGACTATATCCAGCGTATAACAATGGCAGATCTTTTTCGTCCAAAATCTCATCCGCGTGATAGCCGGTTAATGGCATTTCCGCCGTACCAATTAGCGTCAAATCTTCGCCGTCAACTACATATTCGTTACTACCCTCACCCTTTGGAGTAAAACCTGCGCCCTCAGCCGTTCGCAAATTAACCATATGCGGCACGGTCATAAATGTGAAGCCCTGCTTTGTTACGTAATCCAAAGCAAATTGAGTTACGGCATTTTCCAGCAAAGCCAAATCACCCTTCAAATAATAAAACTTCGCGCCAGCCACCTTAGCGCCGCGCTCAAAGTCCACCCAGCCGCGACTTACAGCGTAATCCAAATGGTCTTTTGCGCCAGTTTTGCAATCGCCATAAACTTTTACTTCAACAGAATCTTCTTCGCCACCCAAAGGCACGTCGTCAAAAGTGATGTTCGGGACGTTTTTAAGAATTGCCGCAACTTTTTCCTCGGTCGACTTCAAATAGCTCTCACGTTCCGCCAACTCAATCTTCAATTGTTTGCCCTGATCAATCAGTTCTTGGTCTGGTCGGCCGCCCTTCATCTTCGCTGAAATAACATTGCGCTGTTCACGTAGCGCTTCGACTTGCTTTTGCAAATCGCGACGCTCATCGTCTAATTGCAACAATGCCGCAATATCAACTTTATAGCCTTTATCGTTTGCCGACTTTTGCACCAAATCGACATTTTCCCTGATGAACTTAATATCTAACATACTTTCATTATATAACAATTCTGAATAAAATCTTTCAAACGTGAGAAATCATTCCCGTGCCAAGCATAACCAATAAAAGCAAACCCAGGACAAATCGATAAATTATAAATGGTCGAAAATTATTACTCTGAATAAATTTCAACAACCACGACACAGCCAAATAACCGACGCCGAATGAAATTACCGTGGCGATTATAGTTGGAGTCCAGCCAACGCCGCCAGAAATGTGTTTATATTTGGTAGCGACTTCCAACAACCCCGCCGCGACTAGCGCTGGAATACCCAAGAAGAAACTCAATTTCGTAACCGACACGCGGTCAAATCCACGGAATAAACCGACTGAAATCGTTGCGCCAGAGCGACTAATTCCCGGAATGAGCGACAAACATTGCCCCGCGCCAATAGCCAGCGTGTCTTTCCAGCTCGTCTCAGTTTCGCCACGCTTGTTATTTACCGCACGATTGTCAGCCAGCCACATAACAACGCTCCAACCAATAAGCCCGAACGCCACAAACCACAAACTGCGCAGAACCGTTTCAACTTCGTGCTTGAATAATAATCCGACAATCGCAATAGGAATTGAGCCGATAATAATTGCCCAACCATATTTATAATCAAACTTTCGGCGCGCTCGTTTCCACCATAAACCGCGCCACCAAGCCTGCAGGATTCGCCAAATGTCGCTCCAGAAATAAATCACCGCCGCCAAAATTGCTCCGATCTGGATTATCGCCGTAAAAGCAACGACACTCGGATCGTCAATTCGCATACCCAACAACTTCTCAGCAATCGTCAAATGCCCAGTCGAAGAAATCGGTAAGAATTCCGTAATTCCCTCAATTACGCCGAGAATAATTGCTTGCCACCAAGCCACGCTTAAAAATTACCTTTCATCCTTCAAGTGTAGCATTAGCGGTAAAATCATTCAAATGCATGGGCTTAAGATTCGGAATTTTCTGCTTCAATCGAGTTGTGATAAAACAAACCGCTAACGTTCACGCCCGCAGGAGCATAAATTTTCAAGCCAGTTATCGGCTTATAAAACTTCAGACAGCCGTCAAAGAATATCGCGTTACACTTCTCGGAAACGGACAGCACTATTTTATCGCCATCGCGGCGCACGTTAATTTCTGGCTTATTCGCCTTTGGCAAATCCACAAACTCAGCCTCCACCTTAAATTTGTCAGAATTTATTCGCGAAACATTCCCCACTGGCATATCAACAAAAATTGAATTAGCGTTCGTCGTATCTGGAATATCGATATTCACTTTCTTCGTGAGCTGCTGCGATTCACGCGCATATTCCAAGCCAGCGTGCGCGCTAAATATTGCGGCGCTTGCCAAACTCATAAAAACAACGGACGCCGCCACGATCATTGTGATTACAGACATTCGATTGACCTTCCAAGCGAATATGCTACGCGTTACAATTGCGCCAAATATGACCGTCGCAATTCCGCCAATTGCTAAGGAAATCCATACTCCCCACGCCCACATTTGCATTCCCAAACCACCGAGCATATTAACCAAGGAAACGCCGAGCGCCCCGCCAACAATCAGCCCAAACAGTATCGCTAGCGTCGTAAGTAGCACCACGGCACCGACAAAATATTGGAAAAATTTCGCAATTGGAGTTTTTCCGACAGACACAGTTGAATTTCCATCAGCGGAAGCCTCCTTAAGCGCAGCCAAAGTTACTGGCTTTCCACGCATACGTAACTTGTCCGACGCGGTTTTTGCCGGCGGCATTGACACCCACATCGCGAGGTAAACCAGCACCATCGTGCCGAATGTTACGAACGGCGAGACAATTGCAATCAGTCGCACCCACAACGGATTGATATTAAAGTATGCCGCTATTCCCGCACACACACCGCCAATGACAGCTCCGTCTGTGTCGCGCATCAATTGCTTTTCTGGCTTCTCATTATCATCTGTCAATTCATCAGTTGAGTCCTCACTATCATCCGAAAAATCGCGCGGCTCACCCATTTGATTTTTAATCGCCAAAACGTCATCATCGCCAATAACACCCTCTTTCATCACGCCACGCTCGGCTAAAATCTCAACCATTCGCGCCTCAATTTCCTTCATCGCTTCTGCGTCGGCGTGCATATTTTTCTGAATCGAATTAAGATATTTTTCTAGCGATTTCTTAGCGTCAATTTCCACACTAAACGCCGTCTTTGCCAGATGAATCCTAGTTATTTCCTTCATTATTTTATTCCTTTCTCTAAGTTATCAAGCGAATTATTTAACATATTTATGCGATCTTTAAGCTCGTGAATCAATTGATCGCCGTGATCTGTCAATGAATAATATTTTCGCGGCGGGCCCTGCTCGCTTTCCTGCCATTCGTGTTGCAGATATCCGTCTTTCTGCAGCCTATTCAGCAGCGGATAAATCGTACCTTCGACCACTGTTAAATCCGAATTGTTCAATTGCTTAACGATATCGCCGGCGTACTGCGCTTTATTAGAACAAACCAGTAAAACACAGTAAACCAAAAATCCTTTTCGCAATTGGACCGCCAAGCTTTCCGCATAGCTATCAACGTCCACTTTTACCTTCTTTCGGTATATTAGAACCCTTAATTTTGCCATCTTTGATCAGGATTTGATAATCGCATTTCTTAGCCAAATCAACGTCGTGCGTTACGATAATCAGCGTTGCGCCTTCTTGCTTGCTGTAATTGAATAGCAATTCTTCCACCTTCGCGCCAGTTTCGCTATCCAAATTTCCCGTAGGTTCGTCCGCAAAAATAATCTGAGGACTGCCGACAATTGCCCGCGCAATTGCCAAACGTTGCTTCTGACCACCCGACAAATCCTTCGCACGATTCTTGCGCTTCTCATACAAGTCCACCGCCTTCAGCGCCTCATTAATCTTACTTTCTCTCAAGCCCCTTGGCATTTTCACAATTTCCAGTGGCAAACTTACATTGTCCGCCACGCTTTCATTGCCCTGAACAAAGAAGCTCTGGAAAATAAAACCTATTTTTCTCGCGCGGAACTCGTCAACTTGCTTTTGCTTCAATTTCAGAATGTCCTGACCGTCAATAATCACCTCACCTTGCTGCGGTCGATCCAAGCCAGAAATTGCGTGCATCAGCGTAGATTTTCCCGAACCAGATTTTCCCAAAATCGCCACGCTCACACCCGTTGGAATTTGCAAGCTCACATCATTTAGCGCCACAAATTGGTTCTTCTTTTTGCCGTAAATTTTCGTCACATTTTTAAGCTCAATCATAACAATTCTCCTACTCCGTCCTTAACGCTTCAATTGGATCTAATTTTGTTGCCTTGCGGCTCGGCAGCCAGCCAGAAAGTACCGCCATAATCATCAACCCGATTATCAAAAGTCCCATTTGCAGAGGGTTGACGACTAATAGATTCGTACCTTGCTCCAACTTCAGGAAATTAGCAATCATAGGATTGAGTAGCGACATCAAACTCGCCAAACCAACGCCAATCAAACCACCAAGAAGTCCGACCCACGCCGCTTCGTACCTGAACATTTTACCAATATCACGACCTCGCATTCCCAGAGCTTTCATTAGCCCAATCTGACTAGTTCGCTCCAAAACAGAAATGTACATCGTATTAACAATTCCAAACACGCTCGCAAGTAGCGCCAAACCGCCAAACCCAATCAGCGCCATTTGAGCCATATTCACAAAAGTCAGCATAGCCTTGCGTACATCCTGAACCGAAGACGCCACGTAGTCCTTACCAAGTTCACTCTTCACCGCCTCAACGTTTTTCTCATCATCAACCGACACAATTACGTAAGAATATTCATTAGGCAAATCTTTGACGTGACTGAAGGTGTAAATTTCCTTAGCATCATCCACAGAAACGCGCACAGCCGGCTGGTAAAACAGAATCGTGTCCGAAGGTTTATCGACTGCCGCAACTTTCAGAGATATTTCCTTGTCAGCGTTCTTGCTCGGCGAATCTCCTTTTTTCAATCCTAGCGTAATCGTTTGACCAATTGCCGATTTTGCATCACTAAATCCCATTTCTTTTACATAAGATTCCGGAATAACAACTTCGCCTTTTTTCGGCATAAAATTGTCCAAATTACCAGCCGCAAACTTCATCCGAGTTTTATCAAACTTCACGGTTACACTCGGCACGAATTTTTTGTCGCTTGCTGGACTTTTAGCGTACAAAACTCCATACATAGAATAAGCTGGCGTCACTTTTTCTACGTGCGGAACTTTCTGTATTTTTTTCACGTCGTTATCAGTCATCGAATATTTTTCTATCGCCTTAGACTGATCCTTTTCCGTATCTTCCGAGTCGCTATATTCTGGAAGATTGCTATCAGGTCCTGACGAGGTCACTTTTTTATAGACCGAAACGGATTTTTTATCGCCAGCCGCGTCGACCATGCTGTTTGTATACAGCCGACCGCCCTCTCCAGCCATCAGCGCCAGACCAATCGTAAACGCTCCAACTGAAATTGCCAGCGCGGTTAAAATCGTGCGGCCTTTTGATTGCCCCAAATTTCGACCGGCGCGTTTAATAATGTCAATTCTTCTCACATTAAGCTCCTTGTTGATTTACTATACATAGTACTATGTTATACAAGGTACCTTAAATAGTCAAGGTATTTTTGAAAATAATATTCAAAAAATCGCAGACTCTGCCAGCTTAGGGATCGCTATTTTCGCCTAGCTTTAACTATCTTCGCCAAGCCATTAAGCGCGCGCTTATAAAAAGAGTCAGCGTTCACACGCTCCCGCGACTCGCTATCGTTCACGTCGTCCTGAATCTCGTGACTGTCCGCAACAACCCCGTTTTTCTCTATCGACTCATTATCCACCAAACCAGCCATATATCTAGCGGCATCAAAAAACGTCGGATCTCCCCAAATCTTGACTTCTTCATCATCTCCGTAATCAATTACTGCGGAAATAACCTGCTCATCGTCCTTATTGTAGATTTCATCATCAATCTCAAATTCAATCTCTCCGTCGCCATATTCAACGTCAAAGCGCCCGCTATAAAATCGACAATCGGCGATAATACCACGACACAAATCACCTTGATCATTTCTCTGCCACACACTCATCAGCACTACCAAATTAGACGTAGATAAATCAGCCTCCTCAAGTAGCTTAACAGATTGTCCTTTACTGATAATTAGACGACCACTTCCCTCTGCCCTAGACTCATCAATATACATCACATCCTGCGGCGATACGTCTGGATAAGTATCGAGTGTGTATAATACCTCAGGAGACATTGTCTCTGTTGTAACTTGTCGTAATCTATCAGGCACTCCATTATTATATTCTTCAGACATTTTATGACCTCCTCAATTTAATCTTATTCCTCATCATACTCATCTTCAATCTCTTGGTCCAGAATCTCTTCAATCACGTCTTCCAGCGTAATAATTCCCAGCTCCATCTCATCGTCCATCACCACAAACAAATGATTGTGCGTTTGAATGAATCGACTTAAGACTGTGTCCAGGCGCGACCTCTTGTCAATATCATAAATTTTATCGCGGTACAATTGGCTAATTGGCAACGGCAAATCTCGTCCAACGACATCCTTCACGTATAAAACTCCGACCAATTCCCCGTCAGACTGAACTGGAATTCGTGAATGTCCAGCGTGCTTTATTTGCGCCAAAAGTGTAGCATCTAACTCGTCATCCAAATCCACGACAAAAACCTCACTCATCGGCGTAACCAAATCGCCAGCCGTCTTTTTGCTAAACTGCAACGCACCCGCAGCAATGCGGCTTTCGTCATAATCAACCGGGCTATCCGACCTAACGGCGTGCTCGTGAATAATCTCCTCCAGCTCCTGATGAGAATATAATTGCGGCGTTTCCTTACCTAGCCAGCAATTCAACAATTTCGACATCGGCTGAGCAAGCGGCCAAAATAGCACGTAAATTACATCAAGCAACCAAAAGAAATATCGCACAAATCGATATCCACGCTGCGAGAAAATCGCCTGCGGCAAAATCTCGCCAAACATCGTGATAAGGAGCGTCGCAATCAAACCACCAACCACGCCATTTGTCATATTTCCCAGCAAAATTGACATCGCGGTATTCACGCCGACGTTACCAAGCAAAATACAGAAAATCAAATAATAACCGTCTTTTCGATATCGATACACCCGTGCCGCAATTTTGTCGCCCTGCCTGGCTTTTCGCTTCAAGTCATCAGGTCGCGCCATCATTAAACCAATATTCAGACCGGAAAATAGCCCAGAAAGCGCCAATAAAACAGTCGCCGCCAGCCATAATAAAACATCAGACATAATCACAACCTTTCACCCTTAACCGCAAACGAAGCTAGCGTGTCAGAAAATAACTCCAATAAAAAATCCATATCCTTAATTATAGCAAAATTACAAGTTGACTTGCGGATAAATCGCCCGAGTTGTTTCGTCAATTTCACTCTTAAGCTGCGGAAACGGCACACCTTCACGCGCTGTAACGCCCTCGAAAATCCAGAATACTCGCTCAGAATAACCCCAACCACAAGCCGGCGGCATTCCATATTCCAACATCTCAACGTAATCAATATCAAGCATCATCGCCTCTTCATCACCAGCGTCACGCATTTGCTGCTGCTCAAGAAAACGATTTAGCTGGTCAATCGGATCATTAAGCTCAGAGAATCCATTACCCAATTCCGAACCAGCGATCACCGGCTGAAAACGCTCCACCGTCTCTGGATTTTCCGGATTAGTCTTTGACAGCGGACTAATAAACTTCGGCGTGTTCACCAACCAAACCGGACCAGCAACATCTTTACGAATATTCTTCCATAATTTATCAATGCTGCGCGGAATAGAGTCAGTTTTTTCGACTTCCAAATTATACTCTTTCAGTTTAGCGGCAACTTCTTCAATTGTCGTGTTATAAACGTCGATTCCGTAATGCTTGCGAATAACTTCAGCGTAATCCCAAACTTCCCACTCACCACTCATATCGACGTTGAACTTGCCCAATTGGAATTGCAAAGTGCCAAAAGTCTTCTGAAGCACATCTTTATACATCGACTCCATAAAACGCATTCCCTGCTTCCAGTCCCAGTAAGCCGCGTACCACTCCATAGCAATATGCTCCGGCAAATGCTCGTCCGAGTAATTTTCATTGCGAAAACGCGGACCGAGATCATAAACTTTCTCAAATCCAGCGCCAATCAATCGCTTCAATGGCAATTCATGACTAATTCGCAAATAAAACTGCTGATCGCCCAGTGCATCCATATGCGTCACAAATGGGTTCGCGTCCGCACCGCCAGTTGTGTGCTCCAAAACAGGAACATTAATCTCAATGAATCCATGACTATTCAAATAATCTCGCGTTGCTTGCCAAAACTTACTTCGGCGAATGAATCGCTCGCGAACTTCGGGATTGACATTCATATCAACATAACGTCGGCGCAAGCGCTCTTCCTTGTTCTCTAATTTTTCTGGCATTGGCCTCAACGATTTAGTCAATAGTCTGATCTTGCGCACACCAACGGACTTTTCACCCGTTTGCGTGGTGGTCATTACGCCCTTCGCCTCGATAAAATCGCCCGTGTCTAGCAATTTAAGCTGCTTCATTCCAAGCACACCGCGCGCAGCATCTAATTCCGCCACGTCATCACGCTGCAAGTAAAGCTGCACATCGCCAGATTGATCGCGTAATTTAATAAACGCCAATTTGCCAAAACTGCGAATAGATGCCACGCGACCCGCAACAACAACTTCCTTACCAGCTAGCTCATCGTACTTAGACAAAACCTCAGCACAAGTGTGAGTTCGTTCTGATTTTGCTGGATACGGTTCAACGCCTAATTGACGTAACGTTTCCAGTTTTCGTAGTCGTTCATTGCGATAATCTTGAAGTGTAGCCATAACAGAGATAATTATAGCACATTATGCGCGGCAGATCTCGCCAGACTTAAGATATCGACTTAATAATGTAGGTAATTTCGGCTTTTGGCGTTTTAATCGTCACTTCGTCACCGATTTTCTTACCAATCAATTCTTTACCAATTGGCGACTGATCTGAGATTCGCCCAGCCAATGGATCGGCTTCAACTGGCCCAACCACCGTGTAAGATACAGTTCTTTCTGGGCATTGCAATTCGACCGTACTACCCAAACCAACGCTTGAGCTGCCGTTGGATTTAATAATTTCGGCGTTCTGCAGAATATCTTCAATTTCCAAAATTCGCGTTTCCACCAAGCCTTGCTCTTCGCGTGCAGCGTCATATTCCGCGTTTTCGCTCAAGTCGCCAAAATCTCGCGCTGCCGCAATTTTCTCAGCAATCTCACCGCGTCGCCCCTTCAATTCTGCCAATTCTTTTTCTAAATCAGCCTTCCCAGCTTCTGTAATTTGATAAGTTTTTTTCATAAAAATTTCCTCCTCTACTGTATGTAGTGGTATTAGTCTTACGATCTACACTAAATATAGTGTTTTTAATTAGTCTTGATTAAGTCTATCTGAGTATATCAATCGCTATTTATTATGTCAATATGATCAGCCTTGCCGACTCAAGCAAAAATCCATCAATTGCTGATAATCCATTTTTCGCGTTTCGCCAGTTGCTCGTTCCGTCAATTCAAACAAGCCATCACCGTCAATCGCTCGATCGCCAATCGTTATCCGCCACGGCAATCCCATTAGCTCAGAATCAGCAAATTTCACACCTGGACGCTCGTCGCGATCATCAAGTAGCGCATCGACGCCACTATTAGCCAGCTCGTCATAAAACTTGCCCGCCAATTCCTGCCCTTTTTCACCAATTGCAACAATATGAACCTTAAACGGCGCAATATTTTCTGGCCAAACCAAACCTTTATCGTCAGCAAACTTCTCAACAATCACGCCCATAACTCGCGTAATTCCAATACCATAACTTCCCATATAAGCGTATCGCTCTTTGCCTTCGCCATCAGTAAATACCAACTTCATTTCTTCGGATTTCTGCGTGCCGAAATTAAAGATATTGCCAACTTCAGCAGTTTTCACTTTCTCTAACTCGCTACGATCAACGCCAAGCTCCTTAATCGCCTCATCCAAAACTTCCTCATTAACAGCGATATTTTTACCGCGATGAAGATAAATATAATCCTCACCAGCGTCGCAAATCGTCTGAAACTCATGACTAAACTTCGTGAAAGCGCCGCCAGAAGCAAACGTCACATATGTTTCATCGCCAATCCCAAATCGGTCATAACAACGCTTATACGCCTCAATGACCGAATTGTAATAACTGTCCAAACTCTCCTTGCTGTCGTGAATCGAATACATATCCTTCATCACAAATTCACGCCCACGCATAATTCCACTCTTAGCGCGAAGTTCGTTTCGCAATTTGTTCTGGAATTGATAAACGCTAATTGGCAAATCTTTGTAGCTCTTTAAGTAATTGCGAAGAAGATCAACAATCGGCTCCTCGTGCGTCCAACCAAAGCCTATATCCGTGCCGTCTTGCAATTTAGACTTAAACCAAACGTCGACCAATTCATCACTCCAGCGACCAGTTTCTTGCCACAATTCCTTTCGCTGCAAAGTACTCATCACCAATTCCTGGCTATCGACTTTACCCATTTCCTCGCGAGCAATTTGCTTAATATTCTCAAGAACTCTCAAACCCAATGGTAAAAACGAATACACGCCCGCCATCGTTTTATGTACGTAGCCAGCACGAATCAAAAGCTGAGCATTTCGCGCAACCTCGCCAGCTGGTGCCTGTTTCAAAGTTTTAGTAAAAAGTTGTGTCATTCGCATATTTTTCTCCTTTACATAAATATAAATGGCAATAACGATTCTGTCTGATTAATTGCGCCCGTATTAACAAACAAGAAATAAAAAGCTATTCCGTTTTTCGCCATATGCATCATAATCGGCACCCAAATTGCGCCAGTGTATTCCCTGGTCGCACACATCACCAGGCTTAAAGTAAATGTATCAACTGCCACCGCCCATTGCAATGGTGAATCTGGACCAACCCAAAGATGTGCCGCGCCAAACGCTATGCTTGTTACGATAATTGACAGCCAAATTGAGAAAGAATTGCGCAACTTGCCATAAAGATATCCGCGATACAAAAGCTCCTCAACAATCGGCGCCAGCACCACCAACACAACAAACGCCATGATAAATTGCCAATGAGTCGCCAACATACTCTGACTGAACGGTATAACCTGCTTTTGCTGCATGTCCACTAAGAAAACACCACTAGCGATGCTCATTGTAACCATTGTTAGTAAAAAGTACGCCACAAAAGCAAACGGAGAGATGAATATTTCCAAAAACGTCGGCCAATCATTCACGCCCAAATCGCTCAAAGTTGTTCGGCGCTTCTTAACCAAAAACGGTACAGAAATCACGATAATTAGCGACAAAATATATACGACAACCGAAAGCACCGTATTAACAACAACTGGATTCACAGAACCGAGAGGTACGCCGATTTTTGCCAAAGCACCGACCGCCAATGAAACAACAACTTCCACCGCCAAAAATACGCTATAAACCCAAGCTGGAAGCGCCAAAATCAGCCACCATTTACGGTTTTTTAATTTCTTAGAAGAGCTTTCCAACATCACTGATCGTCACCAAAATTGTTAAGATTAATAGAATTAGCATACCGGTTGCCTGAATATTTTCTTCACGCTCTTTCGTCAGATCTTTCTTAAATAAGCGGAAAATTGTCATCGTGAACCAGCGACCACCATCAAGCGCTGGGATTGGTAAAATGTTCATCACCGCCAGAGTCAGAGAGATTAACGCCGCCACGAAAATGATATTTTCAATTCCAGAACTGACAACTGACGGGAACAATACGCCTAGCATGCCAATTGGTCCTACTACACTCCCGCTAACAGATGCCAAATCAGCTCGTGCAGATTCTTTTGATTCTGCGGAACCGAATATTTGCCCGATTGATCCGTGCACGGTTTTTACCAATAACACACCAACGCCTTTGATAGTTTCATATGACAATTGCCCAGTAGTCGCCACACCCACAATAGGCGCCGACCAGGTGCTATACATTTTCTCCGTCTGCCCCGGAATAATGCCCAGATATCCGCTTCCCTTCACGGACTTTTCATCATTCAGCTGGACATCAACAGCCGACTCTTTACCGTCACGCTTGTACTTGACGTTGATTTTTTTGCCAGCATTCTCCTTCGTTACAATTGGCAACTTTCCCGCCTCTGTAAGCGACTGACCATTTATCTCAATCAGTTCGTCATTAACCTTAAGTCCAGCTTTATCGGCAGGCGAACCTGGCGTAACTTTCGCTATCGCCACTGGTGAACGCCTAACCTCTGTGTCAAATGGCAATTGGACTTGGTTCGACAGGATTTTCGGCATGCCAATTACCGCAAGAATCGTGAACAAAACAATTGCAGTTATCCAGTTCATCACGACGCCAGCCAGCAAGATTTTCGTCTTCACCCAAAACGTCGATCCGCCATATGTGCCCTCGCCTTTTGCGGAATCATATTCACCGTTCAGTTTGACAAATCCACCAAGCGGCAGCCAATTCAGACTAAACGTTACGTCCTCACCCAAGAAACTTCGCTTTACTTTCCATTTTTTTGCGGCAGGCGGAAATCCGACTCCGAATTCCTCAACCTTGACGCCGTTTCTCTTGGCGACAATAGCATGACCTAATTCATGCAAAACCACCAATAAAATGAGAACAAATAGCCCTAAAAGTACTCCCCAAATAATCATTTTCCAAACCGCCTATTCCGATTAGCATATTCCTCTAAAATCACCGACACGTCTTCCACTGTCATGTCTGGCCAATTCTTCTCAATAAACATCAATTCGCTGTACGCTGATCGCCACAACATAAAGTTACTAAGCCGCTGCTCGCTAGAAGTTCTAACAATCAAATCACACGGCGGCACCTCTGGCGCGTATATATTTTGAGCAATCAACTCAGGCGTGATTTCCTCAGGAGAAACTCCAGATTGAACAATTTTTTTAACCGCGTCGGCAATCTCCAAATGTCCGCCATAATTTAAGCATAAAACCAGTTCTCCATTTTTCAGATCGGCAGTTTTCTCCTCAGCTTCGTCAATTGCTTTGACCAATTGATCCGACAAGCCTTCCCTAGACCCAACAACCCTCAAGCGAACCTCGTTTTCAATAAATATTGGAAGGTCAGCCTTCAGTATGTTCAATAGCAATTTCATTAAATGTCGGACTTCTTCCTCTGACCGCTTCCAGTTTTCCGTACTAAAAACGTAAGCGCTCGCATATTTCACACCCCGATGAAGAACCTCCAATGCCACGTCTTTTAGCGCGTTATATCCCGCCAGATGTCCTTCGTATGTCGGCAAGCCATGCTGCTTTGCCCATCGCCGATTTCCATCAACAATAAACCCGATGTGCCGCGGCAAACTCGCATCTTCACTCATTATTTGCCCTCCATTCATCAATTAATTTCACATCTTGAACATCTTTTTCGCGACTACGCCATTTTTTCCATCGATATAAAAACTCTAAATTGACGAACCTCACGCCATCATATTCCACCGCGTAATCAAGCAAATCATCATAGCCAACAGCCTGCCCATCAAAAACCCAGCCATCCCAAACTTCAGCCGAACCGTCATCTTTTACAAAATAAAAACGCTGATTATCGTCAAACTTTTTAAGCCAATCGCCACTTTCATCAGAGAGCTTTTTCATCAAATCAGAACTCGCCGCAAGATCAATATCACTAGCTGGACGAATCCCCAATTGATCCAAAATCCCGCTACCAATAACAATAATTTGATCCAACGGCAAATTCAACGCCTTCACTTTGTCGGCAAAAGTTTCGCTCATTAAACTGTTAAGACGTCCTTTTCTTTCGCCTTAAATGCCTCGTCAATTTGCGCCTGCATCTTGCTCATTAAGCCGTCAATTTCTTTCTCTACACGCTTCAAATCGTCTTCACTCAGCTCTTTATTGTCCTTCATTCGCTTAGCGTCCTTAAGGGCATCCTGACGAATATTTCGCATCGCAATTCGAGCCTCCTCAACCTTCTCGCTAACCTGTTTCACCAATTGATGGCGGCGCTCTTCGGTCAAGGCCGGAACTGGAACGCGAACCACTCGCCCATCGTCAGACGGATTAAAACCTAGACTTTGGTTATCGCGAATTGCAGAAGAAATTGCTGTAATATTACTCGGGTCAAATGGCGTAACTAACAGCATTTGTGCCTCTGGAGCGGTTACGTTTGCAACCTGATTAAGCGGCATTTTTGAGCCGTAAGCCTCAACCATAACACCGTCAAGCATTCCAGCGTGCGCTCTGCCCGTTCGCACCTTCTTCAATTCATCTTGAAAAAAGCTAAACGCTGCATTCATTTTTTCTTCATAAGGGTTTGTGTCGAACATACTTCCTCCAATTTATCTATCCGTTATTATATCAAACTTCAAGCGTCTTGTCTGCTAATTCTGCCTCGCGCCCCGTGCTATAATAACAGAGTGATTTCTAAGATTAAGCTATACAATTTCCGGTCTTATCATCTGCACGAAGCGACTTTTAGCAATTCTGGGACGGTAATCGTTGGACCAAATGGCACCGGTAAGACAAATCTGCTCGAGGCGGTTTATGTAGCGCTACGCGGCAGTAGTTTTCGTGGCAGCCTTGGCGATTGTATGACGCTGAACGCTCCGCAAACAATTATTCATCTGGAGGGAGATTTCGGCGAGCGACGTATTAAACTAGACTCAATTTCCGGAAAAATCAACAAAGAATTCATTATCAATGACAATAGGTCAAAGGTCTTAACCAGAAAAAACCGCTTGCCTGTCGTTTTGTTTGAACCAAGCGAACTAAGATTAATTTCCTCCTCACCGTCCCGACGACGCGACTTCCTGGATGGCTTAATTGCCCGACTTGACCCCAAATATGACACGGATTTAAGAGCTTTTAATCGCACTCTTTTACAGCGCAACGAACTCTTAAAATCCCACCAAGAAGACTCATCAATTTGGCGCGACAACCTGTTTGCTTGGGATATAAAATTTGTCCAATACGCAACCAACATTGCCCAAAAACGAGCCAAATTTCTCCAGATAAACGAGCCCCGCATAAAAAATTTATACGAATCTTTGGCAGGAAAAGACACGCAACTATCCATTGAATATGGCGCTATTGTACCCCTGGAAAATTACGACCAAGCTCTACTAAATCGCTTAGGAAAATCCCGCGAATATGAAATAGCAACCGGTTTTACTTCGGCTGGCCCACACCGTGAAGATTTCACAATTTTCCTCCACAATCAGCCCGCCATTAAAGTTGCTTCACGTGGTGAGATGCGAACTATTATGCTGGCGTTCAAATTATTAGAGTTAGAACTTCAAACAGAAGTCAGCCAATCTCGACCGCTAATTCTACTGGACGACGTTTTTTCTGAATTAGACGCCACTCGCGAAAAACTCCTCCAAGAAACCATCCAAAATCACCAATTTATCGTCACCACGACAGATGCGCGCCACCAAAAAGACGGCTGCTCAATAATTTCCACAAAATAAAAAATCGACCGCATCACTACGGCCGATTTCTTTCCAGAGCAATTTTCTAAACTAGGAATTATTCGCTTACGCCCAACTCAATTCGCTTGAATTGACGAACTACAATGTTCTCACCTAATTTCGCAATCGCTTCCTTAACGTGCTGCTCAACAGTCTTAGAATCGTCCAAAATGTAAGCCTGGCTCATAAGAACCTGCTCAGCAAAATGCTTCTTCAATTGACCTTCAACGATCTTTTCGCGCATTTCTTCAGGCTTGCTTGCCAAAGATTCGCTCGCCATAAGCTCAGCTTTAACGCGCTCCATTTCCTCTGCTGGAATGTCAGCTTCAGAAACATATTTTGGGCTCATCGCTGCAATTTGCATAGCAATTTCGTGCGCCAACGTCTTAAAGTCGTCAAGTCGAGCCACGAAATCGGTTTCGCAGTTTACCTCAACGATAACGCCAATTCGACCAGAGTGAACGTAACTTTCAATCAAACCTTCACGAGCTTCACGGTCGCCTTTCTTTTCAGCTTTCGTCAAGCCTTTTTTGCGCATAGCTTCCAAGGCTTTATCGAAATCGCCCTCAGCTTCAACCAAAGCTTTTTTAGCGTCAGTCAAGCCTACGCCAGTCAATTCGCGCAATTTTTTGATATCGTCAACAGAAACGCCCATCCTATTTCTCCTCTTTTTTAGCTGGTTTCTCTTCAACCTTTACGCTACCTGCACCTTCAGCAACAGCCGCAGTGAAGTAGTCTAATAGCAATTGAATACCCTTAACGGCGTCGTCATTACCTGGAATTACGTAATCAATTCCTGTTGGGTTAACGTTGGTGTCAACAATTGCAAATACCGGCACACCCAAAGTTTGAGCCTCACGAACTGCATTTGCGTCGGTCAATGCGTCAACTACAACAACAGCGCCTGGCTTGCCCATCAAATCCTTGATGCCGCCATATTTCATATTCAAGCTGTCGATTTCCTCTTGGAAGCGCTGCACTTCAAGCTTATTGTAACGCTTTTCCAAATCACCTGAAGCCATTCGCTTTTCAAGATTCTTCAGTTTCTTAATCTGCTGAGCAATAGTTGAACCGTTAGTCAACATACCACCAATCCAGCGCTCAACTACGTATGGCTGGTTGATCTTTTCAGCTGCTTCACGAACAACGTCTTTGGCTTGTTTTTTGGTGCCAACAAATAGAACCTTACGGCCTGATGCAGCAATCTTTGTCAATTCTGGCAAAGCCTTGTCCAAAGCTTCAACGGTCTTAGTCAAGTCAATAATGTGACTATCCTGACGCTTACTGTGAATATATGGCGCCATCTTTGGGTGCCAGCGGCTGGTTTTGTGTCCAAAATGAACACCTGACTCCAGCAAAGCCTTAATGTCTACCTTTACAGACATTCTCTTCTCCTTTTGCCTCATCCGCTCACGATTTGGAGTGTGAAACGGATTGTGTCATTAAAATTAGTTACCTGGCAATTATACCAAATAATCAATGAATCTGCAAATATTACTCTCTTTCTAACAATTGCCTAAATCGCGATAAACCATCAAAATCCTCACCGTTTCGATACGGTCGCACTATATTTACCAACGCAGGTAAAGTTAACCTATCAATTCTCTCCCCCTTTAGAATCCCCCCTTCGATAGCACGATAAGCTATATCATCAACCTCATAGCCAAATGCGCTATCAGTCGAAGAATGTATACCTGTTACTCTACTCACACCCCAATCATTATGGTCATTTTTGAGTCTGTAGTAAGCCTCTACAGGATATGTCGCCTCCCCCCACAGAGAGTCCGCAACTATACCATTATCAATGTATTCACTACTAGCTGCCATAACTAATACACTCACCTTATGAGCCCCGGGGTTATTATATGCTCCAAATACTGAAATTCGCTCTCTCACCTGATCGCCGCCAATAATCCAATCATCGATAAATAAAATCTTAGAACTCTTGCCAATCTCACCCCTGCCGCCATACACTTTCAGTCTACCTTCATATTCTTCGAATTCATCGTCTGGAAATTTAGATAAGACCAGACTTAAAATATACTGACTACTTTTCATCTCGTTTTTAACACGACACTGACTTAGCGAATTTCCTACGTCAATATAGACCGGCTTATTATCAACCTCCAAATGATGCCTCAATCTTTTTGCCAACGCATTTGCTGCAAAATTTAGTTCCGGCACGCCCAAAAACGCCAATTCATCTATTAATTCTTTAGCGCAATACTCCATGTAATCAGGTAAATAATGTTTTGTCGTCTCTATAAACTGCACAAAATCATTTATCGCTTCGTATTCAGTCGTTTTATATCGACTTTTCATGAACGAAGGGTCGCTCGTTTCCGTGCCCAGATAGTTATCCGCTTTTACATAGACCACGGGACTATTCCTGCTAATATCTTGAGCCTGCGATAATAACTTTGGCGGCGCCACTGGACTTAACTCACTCAAAGCATTAAGACTAGCTGGTAACTCAATCATACCTATATTATGTCATAATTTCGCCAAAATAGCAAAGTTAAGGCTACGGACTTTTGACATTTTCCGATAAATTATGTACAATTGAACAGTTATGAAAAGCAGTATTCACCCACAGAACTATCGCCCTGTCGTATTTAGCGACGAACAAGCGGGCTTCGCGTTCTTGACTCAGTCGACAGCGCAAACAACCGAAACCATCAAATGGGAAGACGGCAACGAATATCCATTAGTTAAGGTTCACATTTCATCAGCATCTCACCCATTCTTTACTGGTGAAGAAAAAATTATCGACACCGAAGGTCGTGTTGATCGCTTTAAGGCTCGTCAAGCAGCCGCTGAAGCTCGCCGAGCAGCTTTGGCAAACAAAGCAAAGAAAGCTAACGCTAAAAAAGCAGCTAAAACTGATTCTCCAAAATCAGACAAAAAGACTAAATAATCTAACAAATTAGTCCGACAATCCAAAAACCGCTCAATCACTGGGCGGTTTTATTTTACGCTATTTCAATCTGACAACGCTTATCTCGCGACATAATATTTCACGGTCTCCCCGCATCTTTGCAGCACATAAGCGGTGAGCGCCATCGCCCTGCAAAGCCAAAAATACTCCGCCGTCAGAATCCACTACAATATCTACGCTGCGTATTGGAGGGCTAGTTTTCGGATTCATTTCTGCGTATTGCCTAATAATATCGCGACTACTTTTCCCACCTTTCGACTCCGACATTCGCCCTTCTCGCCAATCTTTAATCATCGGTGCAGCCACAAATAATTCAACCGGCAACGGAATATCAGATTCCGGAATCGCTCTCATGTCAGGCCATTCACCCTCATATATAGATATTTTCGTTTCACCGGCAATATTGCCTTTAATTGATTCATTCAAATCGCGTAGTGAAACTGGCTTCTCTATTGGATGAGTATCAATCTTAAACAAACTCTTTACGATCAAATCAACCCTCGGATCATTTGCCGGTATATCCTCTGGAAGATCTTCAATGCATTGCACCAGTTCAGGCGACTTTCCAACATCACAAAGTGCCAGCTTATCAGCATTTTCGTAAACCAAATCACGCGAATCAACCTTGCATTCTCTCATTATGTCTATATAATACAATACTGAGAAACATTTGTCAATGTATGATATAATTTTATAGATATGGCGAAGATTTCTTTAGATATGGATTCTCTGAAAAATGAACGAGCTGATTTGAGCAATTTTTTAGCGCAACCTGATGCTTACAGCTCACCAGATTTTACGGTAAAAAACAAACGATTTTCAGAGTTAGAAACGCTTATTTCCAAGGGTGAAGAGCGAGAAAACCTGGAAAAAAACTTAGTAGAAGCCAAAAAATTAGCTAACGAAGGCGGTGAATTGGCTGCCCTGGCGAAACTTGAGATTGCTGAAACCGAAACTCGATTGACCGAATTAGAAGAAGAATTATTCATCCTACTTACCCCGAAAGACCCCAACGATGAGAAAAATATCATCATGGAAATCCGCGCTGGAGCTGGTGGCGATGAAGCGTCGTTATTTGCGGCGGAACTATACCGCATGTATCTACGTTGGTGTGAATCTAACGGCTATAAAGTAGAACTAATTAGCGAATCAGCCAACGATTCTGGCGGCTATAAAGAAGTTATTTTCATGATCAAGGGTGACGCGCCATACTCTAAATTGAAGTTCGAAGGTGGCGTACACCGAGTTCAACGAGTTCCAGTAACTGAAAGCCAAGGTCGCGTCCACACTTCAACTGTAACGGTGGCAGTTTTGCCAGAAGCAGAAGAGGCTGACATTGAGATAAATCCGAACGATTTGCGAGTTGACATTTACCGCTCCAGTGGACACGGCGGTCAAAGTGTGAACACGACAGATTCAGCAGTGCGAATCACCCACTTGCCGACTGGAATGATAGTTACAAACCAAGACGAAAAATCGCAAATTAAAAACCGCGAAAAAGCTATGAGCGTGCTTCGTTCGCGATTGTTACAGATGAAAATTGACGAGGAAAACGCCAAATTAAGCGCCGAGCGACGCTCGTTGGTTGGAACTGGCGACCGCTCGGAAAAAATCCGAACGTACAACTTCCCGCAAGACCGAATCACCGACCACCGCATTCACTACAGCCGCAGCAATATCCCCGCTGCAATGAACGGGGATATCGACGATTTGATTGAAAATCTACAGAGATATGAGCGCGAACTGAAAGCTCAGAATGCTGGTAATTAGTACAGCTTACGCGGCTTAGCAGACTCCAATAGTTTTGCCAACTTACTTATTTCGTCCACACCGACTGGTTGACGATTCAGCCCCATTTGCTGCTCTAACTTATCATTCTCTATTTCATTTTTACACTCATCGATCATACGCTTTATGCCCTCAATACTGATACTTTCTTCGGGGCACAGCGCTCCCCTCAATTCTCTCGGCCGCTCAGCAAGATTGTTATCGTACCTCAAAACCTGATCATCTTCTATATAATAATCATGCGTCTCTTTATCTCTCCCATCCGATTCCGTAATTCGTATAGATCGTTTTTTATCTCCATTATCAAGCAGAGCGGACTCCACGCTGACCAATACATAAGATCCGTCTTCTTGAGGAATTTCTAAAGGAATAATCGACTCTACCCGATCTTCTAGTACAGTATGATCATAAGTTTTCGCATTCCCCGCGAATCTAAGCAGTGTCGACTGAACCAGATCATCAAATTCCACTGCCGCCTGCAGCTTTTCTTCGGTCGTCAGTTCAGGATTAAATCCTTCTGCAAACTCCATTTGCTTTGCGGCTTCGCTACTGTGCGTATTATTTGGCAATTCCATTATATATTCATTCCTTTCGCTAATGATATGAAGCCTATAATACTCTCTCTCTCTCTTGATTTGTCAATACTTTTTACCATCTTTCTCAGTTTTTGCAAGCATTTTACTTTTTACATTCCATAGATATATGTTATAATTAGCAACATGATTGTCTCTGAATGGCTAAAAACTGCCACAAAATCCTTAAAAACGGCAAACATCCCGTCCGCCAGATTGGACGCTGAATTGATATTAGCCAACACTTTACGAAAAAACCGCACTTACCTACACGCTCACCTGGACGAAGAAATTGACCCCAGAAGATTTGATATCGCAAATGCCAGACTAGATCTAAGATTAGACCGCGTGCCAATCGCCTACATTCTGGGCTATAAAGAATTTTACGGGCGTAAATTCACCGTATCTCCATCTGTTTTAATTCCCCGTCCTGAATCCGAAGATCTAATTTCATTATTCTTAGAGCTAACCGCCAGCGAAATTGCCGAAAAAGTTTTAATTGACGTTGGCACAGGGTCTGGCTGTCTGGGAATTACTGCCAAATTAGAGAGGAGCAACTTGTCAGTAATCCTATCTGATATCAGCAAACCAGCCTTAAACATTGCAGAAAAAAATGCGAGCACCTTAAATGCGGACGTACATATTCAACAGCAATCATTACTCAATGGTCAGCTCAAACCAGTCGACTACATTTTTGATAATTTGCCCTACGTCGATAAGAGCTGGGGCGTATCTCCAGAACTCCAATACGAACCAGATATTGCGCTTTTTGCCGAAGACGAAGGATTGAAATTAATATTGCAATTGATCTCGCAAGCACCAAGATGTCTCACTCCAGAAGGCTTGCTATTTATCGAAGCGGATCCTCAGCAGCACAATAGAATAATTGACGAAGCCGTGAAAAATGGTTTCGTAAAAGAGAGAGTTCTCAATTACATCCTGGTCCTACGTTTCACTGGTGACCAAGATTAAATTACTACAGAATTTAAGAACACTAGCATCACTAAGATAATTCCGATTGTAAGAATCACTGGAGCGGATATGTCTGAAAACCGGATGGCTTTGTGTTTATTGTAAGATTGGTAAGCTTTACTGGCGACGAGCGAGAATAGCAATAAGATTATCGTAACCTGTGAAACGCCGCCAAATAATGACTTTCCGTAGCTATAAGTCCAATAATACGACAGCCAACCCAGCTCAGCAAAGACGAGCCCCCAGATTGCCGAAAGTAAAACCGTTTGTTCTTCGTCATAGCCGTGTAGGAAATGACGCGCAGAACTATAGCCAATCAAGAACATCAGAATAACAACTACAGAAACTGGCCACTCGTATGACACCACCATAAGCGCAGTTACACCGACGAAGATAGCAATTAACGACTGCATAGCAACCTGCCAGCGTTTAGACATCGGCTTAATCACAACTAGCCAAATTGCATATAATATCGCCAATGCTACGCGGAAATAAAACACTGACGTAGGTAGATACATCAAACCAACAACACCAATTCCGACCGTTAAGTCAACCAAGTTAGCCTGAATGTTTGCCCACCAAAAACGCGGACGAACAGCAATTATGCGCCATTTGCTCAGCACAACAAGCGCTAATGCTGGAAATGGGGTCTGAAACGCTTGAGCAATAACAAGCAATGCCGCCGCCAAGCCAATATTCAAGACATAGTAAACCAATTCGCTCCAAAACGTTCTTCGTTTAACAGTTTTCAGTAACTCCATAACTTACTCTATTATACCAAATTATGAGCCAGTTCCCACAACAACGATAAATTGTGCATCAACATTCAAATTATACTTCGAGGAATCTGACGAAACCGAGCCGTACAACTCCTTAAATTTATCTTTTGTAGCAGTTTTTTCTTTACCAGCTGGCAATTGATAAACTTGAGTTTTCCCTAGCTTTTCATTACCCGGAGCATTGCCGACATGAACAACTTTCATTCCTAATTCTGTCAATTTGTCCGCTTCTTTCTGCGCTGCACCAGCCACGCCAGAACCATTCAATACGGCAACCGTAGCTTTTTCCTTAGATAACGGCGTTGCGTAAATCTCAGACTTTATATAAGCGCGAATGTCATCATAATCATATAATCCCGCAGCTGGCTGGACTATGCTTGCGCCACCCGCCGTGCCAGTAGTCATAAGTACGTTGCCTTCCTCCACAAAACTCAATCTGTGAATATCAGATTCTTTTATCTCCGAGCCAAGGTTCATAATTGTGCGGATTTCTTTCGTGTCAATGTTTGTGCGCAAGTTTTTGCCCATGGCATCCATCAGAGACGTCACCTTACCAAAATCAGTCAGCGTTCCCGTGGAAGTAGCTTTGCTTTTCAGTGCCATAAGTACCAATTGCTGGTTTTTCTCTCGGTCAAAGTTGGATTGTTCCAATCCGTAAGTTGGCGCCACCAAACCACGCGCTCGAGAAAACCACATCGCCTTTTCGCCGTCCATTTCGTGCTTGCCGTTAGTTAATTGCATATAGTGACCTGTTGGGCATCGTTCGCGACGCTGCTGATAATTCAACTCCTTCGCTCGACACATCCAGTCCATACTTGGATCAAGAATTCCTCGTGGATCACGACTCTGTACGTCAACGGTAACTCCGCCGACCGCATTGACAGCATCACGAATCACCGCAGTATTAATATGCGCCACGTATTGAATATCCATACCGAATATATCGCCGATGAATTTCTTAGTCTTATCCATTCGTTCAGCTTCTGCCTGCGCACTATCTCCGTTATTCACACAACCAAAATATTCATTGATTTTACCAGCGTAGCCAGAATTACACGCCATGCCAAATTTTACATACAAGTCACGCGGAATGCTAAACATATATGCGTCTTTCTTTGTCTGATTGACGCTAAGAATCATCATTGAGTCGGTCAATGTCGCACCTGGATGGTCCGGATCGTCATCTGTTGTACCTAAAATCAGCACATTACTTCGGCCATAAGCATCCTCTTTCAGCTTCTGCTGTGAGAACAACCCTAAGATTCCGCCGTTATGGAACACCGAGTTCATCGTCTGCCATAATTTTAATAGCAGCCAGCCCGCCACAATTGCAATAATAATTCCGATAATCGCAAGAATAATCCTGGTAATTAACTTTTTCTTACGCTTCTGTTTACGCTCCTGCCGATGAGAAGGCTTGGTGTTTTCATCAATTGCCGCCAACGATTCGCTAATATTCTGCTTTAATTTATTAGCAGAAGTTGGTTGCTGAATATTCCTTGTCGCATTATTCGACACTTGCGGACTATCTTCGTTACTACGAGGATGCCCGAGCGTAGTCGTTTTTTTGCTAGTAATTTCCCCCAACGAAGTTCGCTGTGGTCGCTTGGCGACAAATCCGTCCATCGACTGTTTGCGTGGTTTCATATCTATTGATTATAACACACAAAACGCTTATAATTGAAACAATGGACGCTACTTTTATGGATCGTCATCCGAAATTACAAGATGGCCTGGGAATGGTCATTTTCGTTGTTGGCGTGGTGATCGGCACACTTTTATTGAACACATTTGTATTTCAAACTTTCAATGTTGAAGGTGCCAGTATGGAAACGACGATGTACACCGGCGATCGTCTGATCGTCAATCGATTGCCCGTCACTGGTTCAAAATTGCAGAATAAAAATTATACCCCAAAGCGCGGACAAGTAATTGTGTTTAAGAATCCGAATTTTAACGCCTCAACAGGCAAAGATGAATATATTGTTAAGCGCGTAATCGCCTTTGCTGGCGAGCGAGTTACTGTGAAAAACGGCACCGTAACTGTTTACAATACAGAAAACCCTGACGGATTTAACCCTGACACCTCAGTCAATAAGAATGAGCCAGGACAGCCTACTTCTGGAGATGTCGATACGACCGTACCAGAAGGCACGATATTCGTCATGGGTGACCATCGCCAAGGAAGCTATTCTTGCGACTCTCGAAACTGCATGGGACCAATCCCCCTTTATGAGATCGTCGGACCAGTCAGCCTACGAATATTCCCATTCAATAAGATTCGCTCGTTCTAATAAAAATTACTTTTCGAGCAATTCTCTTATTCGTTCAAATTCAAGATTATCTTTAAACTTGATACTAATCTGGCCGGCTCCACGACCGTTTGTACGGATTTTTACCCCTGTTCCAAATCGCTTTGAAAGACTTTCAACAGCATCTGCGTGAGGCATATCTGCTGGGCGGCGCTTGTTCTCGATTGGACTAGTCTTCGCCTGCTTCCACAAAGTAACAACCTGCTCGATCCGTCGCGCAGACCACTCCTCGCGAATAGCTCGCTCCATAATATCTTCCGCGGCGTCATCAGGTAAACCGATTAGAGGCCTTGCCTGCCCTTCATTTAATCGCCCCTCAAACAACGCCTGTTGCACAGACTTCGGCAATTTCAGTAGTCTCAACGTATTACTGACCGCACTTATAGATTTACCACCCAGACGCTTGCCAATTTCCTCCAGCGTCATATTGAATTGGTCGCGCAATTTTTGATAAGCAGTCGCAGTTTCAAGCGCATTCAAATCATGTCGTTGCAAGTTTTCAATCAAAGAGACCTCCAGGCGATTTTGATCGCTCATACTCCTGACGATACACGGCACCTCTGTTAAATTCGCCCTATTCGCCGCACGCCAACGTCGCTCACCTGCCACGATCAGATATTTATCTCCTTTTGGCGTCACAACAATCGGCTGAACCACACCATGCTCGCGCACCGATTCCGTCAACTCATTCAAAGCATTCTCATCAAAAAAGCGACGCGGCTGATCTGGATCTGGGACGACTTGATCAATAGCAATATCTCTCAAATGAGAAACTTTCACGTCCTGTTGCGCTGTCGGGTCGAACGTTTCATCGATCAAATTGGTTGGAATCAATGACCCAAAACCTCTGCCTAAACCTTTTTTCATCGTTCCACCCTCTCTATAATTTCTTTCGTTAGCGCCTTATAAGCCCGAGAACCTTTTGAAAAACGATCATATGCCCCAACTGGCGCGCCATGACTAGGAGCTTCAGCCAAGCGAATGTTTCTCGGAATGCTATTCTTAAAAATCTTATCTGGGAAATATTTTTTAACCTCAGCGTGAACTTGACCAGACAATGTAGTCCTGGAGTCCATCATCGTCAGCAAAACACCCAATAATTCCAGAGGCGGGTTAAGCCCCTTCTTTATCAATTTCATACTTTCCAAAAGCTGCCCCAATCCCTCCAGAGCGTAAAATTCCGCCTGAACCGGAAGCAATACGTAATTAGCGGCAATCATACCGTTGACTGTCAACAAGCTCAAGCTCGGCGGACTGTCAATAATAATATAGTCGTAATCCGTCGCCTTCTGTAAAGCCTCTCGCAAACGGACAAACCTTCCCTGCGCCTGCGCCAATTCCACTTCCGTATTAGCCAAATGAGGTGTAGCTGGAGCGATTGATAAGTTTTTATATTCCGTTGGCAATATGATATTAGCCAGGTCAATTTGTCGCATAATCACCTCTGATATCGTTGCGCCCAAGTTCTGTTTGTCTATTCCAAGTCCACTGGTAGCATTACCCTGTGGATCAAAATCCACTAACAATGTTTTCTTGCCAGCTTTTGCCAAAAAATACGCTACGTTAATTGACGTCGTTGTTTTGCCGACGCCACCTTTTTGATTTGTCACCGCAATGATTTTTGTCATTCGTTCCCCTTTTTACCTGCCTTAATTATAGCATGAGCAGAACATAAATAACAGACATCAAAGAGCCGCTTCCTTTGCGAAAGCGGCTCTTTGGATTATTTGATTGACGTAATTTCAATCTTCGTGTACTTCTGGCGATGACCAGTTTCTTTGTGGACACGCTTCTTACTCTTGTAGCGGATAACGCGGAGTTTATCACCTTTAACTTCCGCTTCTACGACCTTAGCTTTAACGCTAGAGCCTTTTACGGCTGGCGTACCAACCTTGATTTTATCACCATCAATCACTAAAAGTGCGTCGAGAGTGAGTTCTTTTGTGCCTTCAGGGAGGAGATCCACCAAGAGGGACTCTTTTTCACTGACAAGATATTGTTTGCCAGAGATTTTTACGACTGCTTTCATTTCGTTCCTTAATTATTATGAATTAACTCTAATAATTCTATCAAAAACTAGCGATAAAATCAAGTACACATAGTCAAGTTAGCAAGTAGCGTTTTTCGCCATAGCGTTATTCGCCTTCAGCCAACCGCTCGGCGAGCCGCATTCCATATATTCGCCCTTAGCTTCGCCAACAACAATCACGCCGCCGCTATCGATGTACGCATTAATCGCGTCCGTTAACTCAAACTCGCCTCTCTTAGGGTTCGCCGGCAAGGTTCGCGCCAACTCGAAAATCTCTTTGTTCAAGACGTAAAAACTTGAATTACTGAGGTTACTTGGAGCTTCTTCCAATTTTGGCTTTTCAATTATTCGCACAAAATTGCCCTGATCGTCAGTTTCAATAATTCCTGTTTGTGGAATAAATTCCTCTTCGACAGGATTTCCCAATAGCCCAGCCGACAATCCACGCGATTCCACCAACTCCGCCAAATCAGCCGCGTTTGAACCGCCGTCGTCACGCCAAAAGAATTGATCGCCCATAATCACAAAAGCCGACTCGCCCTGTTCGATGAATTCGCTCGCCAGACCAACTGGAATGCTTGTGCCGTAACCACCAGTTCCCGGCTGAGTTAAAAAATGTATTCGGACATCTTGAAGTGGCGCCACCAGAGGAAGCTTATCCTGTTTGCCCGCTCGACGTAAATAATCGTTCAATTGAATATTCGAACGATAATAGCTCTGCACCTGCGTACTCTGCTCACCAACTACGAAGTAAATATCCTTCACGCCCGCTCGCACAACATCTTGCACAATATAATCAATCACTGGACGAGTACCAACTGGCAACATACACTTTTCGATAGATTTGGTAATCGGCAGCATTCGCGTTCCCCAACCAGCGACCGGAATAATAGCTTTAGTAATCATAGCACCTCCTACATTTTCAGCTCTTTGTGAGCTCTTCTTAAAATCTCCAACATTTCTGCATAGCGTTTTTCATCAGAAGAAACCCGGGCATATAAAATAACTATATTGTCCATCACTTCAATATTAGCTTTTATATCCTGGTCATACAGCCATACCATAAAACTCGGATTTAATAACTCAAAGCTCGCCGCCTGATCTTCGTTTGTGGCAAAAATGGTATAGCGTTTATTAAAATCGCCCCACTCCATTTTGACTTTTTTGTATCCAAACGGAGCTATCACGCGCTTCCTAAAAATGCTATTATCATCCCTGTCGACCAAAATTCCACCGTAAGATTTGGGTAGCATAATCTGACCGATAAGATAGTTAACCTCATCTTTGTTTTTACCCTCGTCCGTAAATCCATTGCCATTTTTAAGCACACAAGTATAAAGCTGAACAAGAATGCCACCATCCCAAATACCAATAACGTGGTTATTTACGTCAGCAGAGTTAAAATAGCGCGGCAGAAATAAGCTACCACCCTTCGGAAGAAGTAGTCTGCCCCAATCCAGACTAAAATACATGCCGTTATCTTCGGCAAACTTGTTGAGTGAACCAATCAACGTACCTACATCTTCCGTCGACTGATTTATGCCATCTAATTTCCACTCATTGCCTTCACGAACAAAGTTCCACTTTTCTGCAAATTCTTCGTTAGTACTTCGGATTTTCTTACCTGTAGCAACCTCCTCTAGCCTATCGTCTGCTTCCGCCAAAAATGCTACACTCACCCGATCGCTTTGATTATTAGCATCGTCATGCGCGTCAGCAAAAATGGCCTCATTTATCCGCACGTTATCGACGATATTCCTACGACCCATTTGACGCAAAGCCTGCATTATCAGACCTATGTGATTTGAATATTTCTGTGTCGTGTACTTACGGATTGATTCATAGTCCAAATTGCTCCAATCATACTGAAACCTCTCGAAAACTTGCTTGGCGTAATTAGTAAGATTATCTGGCTGCCATAACGAATCAATAGAAGAAGCTTGACGAACTGTATTCGTAGCCGCCTCGCTATTTTGGCGAAATGCTTTGAGCTTATCAACAAATACAGAGATAGCAGCCCCCACGAAAGTAGAAATAACTGCGCATATGAACCACATTAAATCGGCTAAATACAGTAAGCTAAAAACTAGTCCAACAGCAACGCCCGCCAAGAAGCCTGCTATTTTTGATCTAGTTTTCCTTTTTACAAAGCCTGCCACACCGCCCGATACAGCTGCAGGTAGCATCAAAATTAAGGACCCTCCAGAAGAACCCGACCCTCCTCCGCCGGCTCGAGCAAAAAACATTAAAGACTCAATTAACATGAGCTAATTATACACTATTATCTGTCAAAATCGCCATCCGCACGAGACCAAAACTTACGAATATCCTCTATATCGTCGGCATCCAGACGAATCGCCTGCGGCTCCCGCTGCTCTTTAATAATTTCCTCAGCAAGCCCATCCGCCAGCGGGTCGATTGGCGAAAACCCTATTTTACTACCGAATAATTTGTTGAATAAATTTTGCATAACTTTTTTTATTTTTATCAATTAACAGTGATATATTAGCATAAGTACGGTTAAAAGTCAATAGAATATCCTCCCCATGGAGAGGAGGATATTCTCATTTCACTTACTGCCCTTTACGCCTTTTTCAGGGAAATTTCTACCAATTTACCCTCGATTTTGGCGTCATACTTTTCCGATTCATCAGCTGCAGAATTCAATTCCACGGCAAGAGTTTCAGCTTTAATGACGTCAGCGAAAGCGTCGATAGCTTGAGATATTTCAGAATCGTCGCTAGAAATACTCAATACAATTCGATCATCTATCTGCAAACCAGCCTGCTTGCGCGCGCTTTGGACATGGCGAACGATTTCACGCATCAAACCTTCGCGCTTTAGTTCAGGAGTGATTGTTAAGTCATAAACAACACTCGGTTGCGCCGACTCAGACTCTGAATCTGTAACAATTTCAACCGATTTCACGTTCAATTCATCTTTAGCGATATCAATCAAGAATTGCGCAACTTCCGCTGGCGTATCCCGAGAAATAGTGTTGATAAGTTTCACGGACGCCAACGGCTGACGCACCTTAATTCCCTCCGATGCGCGCTTCGACAAGCCGTCATTTACCGCAGTACGCAACGCGTTCATGTCGCGTAGCATTGAATTGTCTATTTCACCAGCCGGCAGCCAATCTTTAAGATGAATCGACTCGTTATCGCCTGTCAAATTATGGTACAATTCTTCCGCTAAGAATGGCGTAAACGGCGCTAGCATATAACTGAGTCGCACCAAAACGTAATGGAGCGTACGGTAAGCGTCATTTTTATCACCGTCATCTTCAGATTTCCAGAAGCGGCGGCGGCTGCGTCGGACGTACCAGTTACTTGCGTCGTCTAAGAACGGCAAGATCGGCTTGGTTGCGTCCTGTAGATTATAGTTATTAAGACCTCGCTCGACCTCTGTTATCAATTGATGCAACCTCGACACAATCCAAATATCCAACGGGTTTGTTAAATCGTGAAGCGGATCTGATATATCGCCATTAAACTCCCAGCCATCAACTTCAGCATACATCGTGAAGAAGTCGTACATATTCCAGATCATACCAAGCTTGCGCGCTACATCCATCACGTCCTTATCCGCCAATGCAAAATTTTCGCCGTTTGTTAGCGGACTTGAAAGCATCAAGAATCGGAAGCTGTCGGCCGAAGTCTTATTCATCAATTCCATCGGATCGGTATAATTCTTTAGCTTCTTGCTCATTTTTTTACCGTCGGCAGCATTGATAAATCCAGTACAGATCAAATTCTTCCATGGAGATTTACCAAACAAAGCCACGTTTACCGCTGTTAAGCTATAGAACCAACCGCGCGTCTGGTCAATCGCCTCAATGATAAAGTCAGCTGGAAAACTTGCTTCAAATTTTTCCTTGTTCTCAAATGGATAATGGAACTGAGCGAATGGCATCGAGCCAGATTCAAACCAGCAGTCCAAAACTTTACCGATGTGATGCATTTCTGCGCCGTCGCACTCAAACGTAACGTCCATAACTTGCGGCAAGTGATAATCGTCCAACTTGCGGCCCGTAACTTCTTCAAATTCCGCAAAGCTACCAATCACCTTCACCACTTCCGTGCCATCATTTTTCACACCCTTCCACACTGGAATTGGTGTTGCCCAGTAACGATCGCGGCTCAAATTCCAATCTGGCGCTTGCTCGATGATGTTATGGAATCGTCCAGTCCTCAGATTGTCTGGCGTCCAGCTTGTCTGCTCGTTCGCCTCCAACATTTCCTTTTTCTGGCTCTGAATATCCATAAACCAACTTGGGTGAGCACGGTACATCAATTTCGTGCCACATCGATGACAATGCGGATATTCGTGGCGAATATATTCAATTTTCAGCGCCCGACCTTCTTCTAGTAAAGTCTTCGCTATTTCCTTATTCACCTCCCAAATATTGCGGCCCAGCCATCTACCTTCTGTGTAATTTCCATCACCGTCAACCAACGACAATACTGGAACGTCATTTTTTCGGCACAATTCATAATCGTCCTCACCGTAAGCTGGCGCAATATGAACAATTCCCGTACCGTCCTCAGTCGTCACGAAATCGGCGTGAAGAATCTTATGCGCAGCCGGCCCACGATTTTCGAATAGAGGCTCAAATCGCTTGCCTACCAATTCAGAACCCTTAATCGTCTTAACAATTGAATATTCCAGCGGCTGGTGCTTTTCGTCCGTCATAACTTTCTCAACACGATCACTTGCAACGTAAAACTTTTTATCGCCGTACGCCACCAAAGAATAATCGACATCCTGATTCACCGCCAAGACCATATTTGCCGGCAAAGTCCACGGCGTTGTAGTCCATGCAAGCAAATACTCATCTTCATCTTCCAGCTTAAAGTAAACGAACAAGCTCGGATCAGTGTCTATTTGATAACTATTCTCCATAGCCACTTCACTCTTAGAAATCGGTGTTGCATCCTTCGTACAATAGACCAAAATCTTTTCGCCTTCGTAGATTTTGCCTTCTTCGTAAAGTCTCTTGAATGCCCACCAAACAGATTCCATGTAATTGTTATCCATGGTTTTATAAGCGCCCTTAAACTCGACCCAACGACCAATTCGCTCAATCGTATCTTCCCACTCAGTGCCAGTCCGAACCATAGCCGATCGACATTCCTTGACATAATCTGAAACGCTAATCTTCGTGCCAATCTCTTTTTTATTAGAAATGCCTAGCGTTTTTTCGACGTAAACCTCTGCTGGAAGTCCGTGACAATCCCAACCCCAACGGCGCTCAACTCGCTGACCTTTCATTGTGTGAAATCGTCCCATAGTATCCTTCACCGTACTGACCAATAAATGCCCATGATGTGGCGTTCCCGTCAGAAACGGAGGACCGTCATAAAAAACCCAAGAATTATCAGCAGGACGCTGCGCGATCGACTTGTTAAATGTGTCATCCTCTTTCCATCGCTGCACCCAATCTTTCTCATATTCCGCAGCTCGACGACGTGTTCCGTGTTTGAATTTCATTATATTGCCTCCTTTATTTTTTAGACCTTCGACAATTATTTTCAATTAAAAATCACCTCTTTTGACTTCGAGAATCCGCTTAGGTGCTTTATACGGACGGTACCATCTCGATTCCAAAAGAAGTGATTCTTTCAGCTCTTTATTTGCTATTTACGCAAGCTCACGGCAGGTTCTAATCTCGACTTCATGCCAATTTCTTCCCGCAGACTTCACGGCTGATAACCGCTCATTTCACGCCAATTCAACATACGCGAAAACGCCCTACTGTTATTGTAGCGCGTTTTCATCAAAATCCCAAGAACTTTATTTAATTTCCAGACCGCCTAAAATACACTCGCCCTTCAGATATAACGTCTTTTTGGCAGAATCTTTAAGTAGAGTTTTGTCATCAGTTCCACCCAAAAATCCGCGCACTTCGTTCTCGATAATCACATCGTCTGGCAAAGTAATGCTACCACCGCCGAAAAATGTAAAAACTTCAATCACAGAACCGTCTTTAATCTTTGCTTGGCGCAAATCCAAATCCACGCCACCAAATATTGCAACCAACGAACCGCCAGTATAGTCACCTTTTACAGCGTCTTCTTCGCCCCAAAAACAAGCAATTTTCTCATTACCTGCATTGTCTTTATTCAACTTTTTAGAACGCTTAACACCCTTAGGGCTAGTGTTAAACATCATTGCCAAACCAGCAGCAATCAAAACCACAGGCCAAAATATCTTCCAGATACTAATATCAACTATTCCGTAAGAATTTAAGCCAATCAGAATGCCAATCGCAACCAGCAATAATCCCCAAATCCACGCCGTTTTATTTCGATAATTGAATATATTCACCAGCCCAGATAATACAAATCCTGCAGCCCAAACCGTACCCCAGAAAATATCCCAGCTAATGTTGATGATATCGAGGTTCTTCAATAGTAAAACCCCGCCGAGCGCCACGACTACAATGCTCAAAAACGCTCTAATCAGAGAACTTTTCTTCATACAACTATTCTATCACTTTTTTTATAAACTCAACGTTTTTTAAATTGAACAGTTTTTTTGTTCCGTTTTGATTTTATGACAATTATCACTATCAAAATAATGAACAAAAGTATTCCGCCGCCAATCATCATTAACGCTGTAGTTGATGGCCAGAAGAACAATTCTTTTGACTCGGCGGTTTTTGTGATTAGCTCATTTTTGTCCTGGCTAATTCCCCACTCGCCAGCCTTCTTTTTATAGGAAATCGACAGCTCTACCTTATATTTTCCACCCCAAAACGGCGCCAAATTACTATCATAATTAAACTGCCGTGTTTCATTCGCAATCGTTGCGTTCACACCACCGTTTTTATAAACAACATTTCCCATCGGGTCTTTCACAACCAGCTTTACGTCAACATCAGCGGACACGTTGCCAGAATTTTTTAAGTCAATTTCATACAATTGACTACTGTTAGAATTCTTAACATTAAACTTCTCAATCGTCACGTCACGGTGAATATCGCCAGGAACAGTTATCGCCATACGGATAGCCTGACGAGTCTGAACTTGAATACCGCCAGCATTATTTGACGACTGCTTAACCTTCCGCTGAACAACCATACATGCATTATGCTCGCCAACATCTGCTTTACTTGGAACATTTACCGTAAAATCAACAAGCGTGTTCTCGTTCGCACCAAGAGTCACCTCTTTCTTAGAGATAGAAACCCATTTGCCCGCACCGACTTTATCCTCCGACTTCTCCTTGCAAGTCATATCACCGGTCGTTGTAACTGTGCCGTCAACCGAATAAACTTCAATCGTTTCTTCTTTATCAGACCCGTTTTGAACATACAATTGATCAGATTTCGAAGCGCCGCCAGTAAGATTATAGATGAAAATTGAGCTTGTCCTGGAATTATTCGGATCAGGATTTGCTGGTCGACCACCAATACCATTAGCAGACACCGACATAGGCAAAATCAGCCCTGCAATCATCGCCACTCCAATAACCTTACTCCACAACAAATTCTTCATATCCCTCCTTAAAAACCTATTATGCTTATTATACCAATGTTACGCATAAAAGAACAGACACTCATCAGAGCGCAGTAATGGTCTGAGTCATTGGAAGCATATATACTCCAGGCGATTGATGGGGTGGAATATATTGTTTTAGTTTAATACCTTTTATTTGACCTCGCCAAAAATCATCAGCACTAGCAGAGGCACTCATTAACGTCACAGAGTCGCTCCCAGAAAATCTAGCAGAAGAGCCCATCGTGATTCCAGTTCTTGTATATGGCGAGAACACCGCAAGCGTACCAACAGACGGATCAACAGTCAGAGCACCCCGACTGATGTACCTATCATTATACTTATACTTTTTACCATCACCTGTGGTCCATTCGCTAACTCCTGGATTGGTCGCATTAAGCGTTAGGGTCCAGCCGTTGTCCGCCGCGCCTGGATTTACGATACACAACAAAGCATTGTTATTTCCAAACTCCCCCTCTGAATTTTGTGAGCTCAGCTGTACTGATTTAGTATCCATCTTAAATATCGGGTCGGATACTGGCGTGTAGTTCGAACCACTACAAAAAAATGCGCTCAACACTCCGGGAGTAATTGTTTGAGAGAATTTAGTATCAGCAGTATTTGCCGCGCTGACTATTGAAGAGTCAATAACTCCACGTAGCCACAAGGCGCCAACAACACCTACACCGGCAATGATTAATATTTTTAATTTCTTCATTTTCTCCTATTCTATCTATTATCACTGTAAACCTATTATGCTTATTATACCAATGTTACACATAAAAGAATAGACACTCATTAGAATGTCTATTCTCGCTCAATAATTTAAGTCCGCTAAAGAGCCGTAATCGTTTGAACCATTGGCAATACGTATGTACCTGCCGCCTGACCAGCTGGGATGGTTTGGGCTAATGAGGTATTAGTTATATATCCAGCCCATACTTTACTAGCAGTCGCCGAAGCGCTCATTAGTGTTACAGGACTAGTACCAGAAAAGGTCGTAGAAGTACCCTTGGTAATACCTGCAGCTGCACCAATTACAGGGGTAACTGTACCGCCAGCTGGATTAACTGTTAGACGACCCTCGTTAATGGTTCCATTGTATTTATACTGTTTTCCACCGCCAGCAGACCAAACACCAGTTCCTGGGGTCGCTACGTTTAGTGTCAACGTCCAGCCATTATCTGCGGCACCTGGGTTTTCGGCATAAATTCGATTGTCGTTATCCCCAAAGACACCAGTTCCCGATCCTAATGAGGATGATACTGTCGTAGCACCCATGGCAAATGTTGGATTATTAACTAAGGAATTCGTTGAGTCGCGGATGTCAGTACTCAAAACCCCAGGGTTAATCGTCTGAGAAAGCTTAGAATTAGCGGTAGACACCGCATTAGCAACAGAGGAGTTCGCCATACTATACAATCCCAATAGACCAATCACGCCTACGCTCGCAACGATCAATAATGTTAACTTTTTCATTTTTTCTCCTTACTTAATTGATTTAATTTATTACATTATAACTTATTATGCTTACTTTTTCATTTATCCCTCTTTTTCTGTTTTTTAACAATAAATAACATAATGAACGCCGCAACAATTACACCAATACCAGCAGCCATAATCATCCATAAATTAATTCCCGTATTAGCCAAAGCCTTACTTATCTCTTTAACAATCTTTGGAATACCAATAACATCTTCAATGGTCTTTTCCACGGTCTTTTTCGGAGTAGTAAATGAAAAATCAGCAAACCGCACTACTTCCGGGGATGCTGCATTAGCCTTCAGTTTAGCCGCAACACGACCGTTATGGGTGTATTCTGAAGCTGGCGACATAGAATTGTCGCCTGGATGATTATTCTGCCAATTTGAAAAATCCAACATCCATATATTTCCGTTAACTTTAAGCTCTCTATCCCGCCCTAAAACAAAAGTTCGACCATTAAATTCAACCTTCAGATCGTGCCAACCTGTAGCAGGATTAACTACCGTATGAACCGCGTCATAAACGCCATACACCATCAGATGTTTCCTATTTACCAAATCAAACTTAGAGAATTTTGACGGAAAAGTCGGACAAATTGGCTCATTCATCTGGCTACCTGTTTCCAGAGAATCGCGAGCGCAATCAGTAATAACTTGCGACAAATTAGAGCTAGCCGACGAATCTGCAAAAGCCGAATAAGGGCTGCTCAAAGTAGCTAGTAATGTTATGATGATGAATAATTTTTTTACTCTATTTTTCATACTCAACCTTACTGCGCTGTTACCGTTAATGTCATTGGCAATTCATAAGTTCCTGGTTTTTGATATGCTGGAATAGTCTGGTTTAATCGAACATTCTGTAGCAAAAATGCGCACCCCAATTGACCAGTTGACCCGCTGCTGCTCATCAATGTAACGCCGTTAGACGTAGCAGTCCCTACCTTAAATTGAGAATCAACACCTTTTGATATTCCTGATATCTGGCAAGTTGAACCGCTCAATGAACTACCCGAAGCTAAGACAGATGATGCGCCAAAATTGACAGACAGAAATCCCTGATCGCCATTAGTGCCGTTGAACATATACGATTCTGTGCCGCCAGTTCGCTTCCACTTAGCGGTCGCGCCGTCAGATGCCGACAACACAACGCTCCACCCAGAGCTGGTCTGCGTATTTGTCACTTCAATTTGCTTCGAGCTTGAGTTAGACAAGAAGGCGCTGGTGGCTACGCTGCTATTACTTATAGTCGAGTTGCCAAACTTCGTACCAGTATCCGTAATTGTAGCGCCAGCATTATCTCTAAAACGAATATCTAACGACCCAGGAGCAGTCTTAAATTCTGGATACATTGTGTAGCTATCAATGCTAGATCCAGGAGCGACAGTCGTGTCAGTTGCTACACGGACGCAATAATTTTCGTTCCTATCAAGCCCTTTATCGACAAGCGCCAAATCCCACACACCCACTTCGCCAGCAGATATTTTTTGCGCATTCGTGAACGTTCCAGCCACTCCGCTTTTTCTCACCAGACTTTGAGGTCGAGAAGCGATAGCTCCTGCCGGCAATTCTGGATCAGTCGAGTTGCTATTGATATTAGTGCCGTCAGCGGGACCGCTCGCAGAATAAGCAAGTTTTGACACTCCGGTCACGACTTGCCAATCTGAACTACTTACCGCCGAACAAGTTGCCGTGCTACCCTTTTTTGCATATTCGACACGCAGCTTCATTGACGAGGATTCAACGGCTCCCCCTGGAGGTGCTATTAGCGCAGGACGCATGACAGGACTATTACTCGACTGGCCATTCCCTATCTGACCCTTGTTATTATTACCCCAACAATACATCTCACCTGTACGTAAAGCGCATAAAAAGTCTTTACCTGCATACATAGAAGTTTCACCGGAACTCGTAAATGGAACATTCACTTTTACAGGGGCGGGCAAATATCCCGTAATAGACCCGTTACCCATTTGACCCTTAGAATTAGCACCCCAACAATAAATTTCGCCAGTGTTTAATACCATACACGTAAATTCGCCACCAGCGTAAACATTTTTAACAGTCTTCCCTCCAGAAAGGATACTACTACCAAAAGAAACTCTTGAAGCAATATTTCTATAGCCCATTGCTGTAACACCCAACTGACCCTTGGTATTTTTTCCCCAACAATACACTTCTTGACCGCCAGAAATAACAGCACAGGCATGTGAATCACCAGCAGATATTGACTCAACTTTTTTTCCATTAAAACCTTTGACTTCAGTAGGATATTGAGTTCTACCAGCAGCAAGTCCTACTCCAGTCCTTCCCGTAATATTAGACCCCCAGCAGAATGCTGTGCCTTCAACTGTCGAAGCACACGTAAATTTATCTCCTGCAACAACCTGTTTAACCGATTCCGTCCCAAAGTTATTCATATTAACTGCTGTTGGCGTGGTTGAACCTAAGAGTACGTCACGACCTAATTCTCCATTTACACCTCTACCCCAACAGTACAATTTTCTCTCCGAGTTAAGCGAACAAGTATGCTCATTACCCGCCGCAATTTGAGAGACGACTGTGGTTGCGAATTCTCTAACTGGATATGGAGCATTCTTCTGAACTATACCATTATCCCCTAGTCTTCCAGCTAAGCCATAGCCCCAACAATAATCTTTATCGTCAGAAGCAATTACGCAAGTGTGATAATAACCAGTAGTAATCTGTTTTATAGTCTTACCGTTAAGCACGTCTTGTGTATATACGGGTACTGGGACCGTTGATGAGGTGGTTGAATTAGTACCAAGAGCTCCATACTGACCATTACCCCAACAATAAACACTATCATCCGACATAATGGCGCAGCTATGCTCATAACCGCTTCCGTATTCAGCTAATTTTTTAAAATATACACTCTTATTTTGCAGACCAACCCTCAGCCTAAAATCAGCGCCGACTTTTGGTAATGTGGCAACGGTGTTGGTATTTGCAAGCGGACTTCCTGGATTAACACCATTGGACGACTCGTACAATCGATAAGAAACTTGCCCCACTTCAATCTGCTTGCCACCACTAGGAATAGTCGCACGACTTTGTTGCGAGATCAAAAACATAAATCCTAAAGCTGCGCTAACGACAATAAAACCGCCAAGAATAAAAAATCTCTTGGCTTTACGGTCTTTTATTATTGATAACGTTCTATTATGTTCCATGGTGGTGGTATGAATTGAGCATAAATATACATCATAAATATACCATAAGCACTTTATATAAAGCAAGCAAAACTAGAACAATTGGCTGCCGAATTTGGCGATTATCGCGACAATTACCACGACAACCAACGATATTATAGTAAGCACATCATATCCACCACCAACGATCTTCTGCGCACAACGACAAGAGATATTTTTCTGTAGAACATTATAGCGCGTCAAACCGAGTATAATCATCAGCATTCCAAGATCCAAGGTCAAACACCATGGACAAAGTACACCAATTTCAACGTAGCTCATATAAAACATCCAAATAGCAAATATCATTCCGATGATAGCACCAGCCTGCGCCGCCTGCATAAACCACTTCGGAAACTTTGCTCCCGCCAACAACGCCACTGCAATTGTTACCATAACAGGCAAAGTCATCACGCCGATGAAGCTGTTTGGAAATCCTAAAATAGCCGCCGACCAATGATTTGCCACCGCCGAACAGCTCAGAGCCGAGCTAAAATCGCAACTTAATACAGCGTGAGAGTTTTTTGCTAGTTCTAGAGATTCAATAGACAACACAAATGATGCCAATAGCCCCAACCCACTACCGACAAGCATTATAAACGCCGCCAAATTTCGTTTCTTCAAATCCTCGTGAAATAGCCAGTTTTTGATTTTATTAAACATAAAAACTCACTTCGCTAATTGTTGGCAGCGGCAAGCCACGCCAGAGGTTTTGTAATTGACCACTGTCACTCAGCGCGATAATTGTTGGATATTCCACAATGTCATACACTTCGCAAAAATTATTACCTTCTGCAGAATCAGGACTCATTTCCTCTAAAACCCGACCAGTTTGTCGACTAAAATCACGCAGAAAGTCTGAAACTTGGCGCGCATAATCGCTTTCCGAACGATAAATCACAACTACTCGCATTACAATTCCCGCTCGCCCTTACTGCGTCGCTTCGCTAAAATCTCCACAAAATCGTCCAACGTCTTAAACTCATAAAAAACGCTAGCAAAACGAACATACGCCACTTCGTTGCGCTTTTCTAGCTCGTCCAAAACTTGATCACCAATCTGTTTTGACGTAACTTCCGATTCGCCCAACGCATATAAAGAGTCTTCAACCGCCGTAATGATATTATCGACTTCCTCGTCAGACTTAAAGAATTTTCCGACCGAACGGCGCGTAGAATTCGCCAATTTCACCCGGTCAAACAACTCGCGATCGCCATTTTTCTTTATTACCGCTAGGTTTGGTTTTTCAACTCGCTCATACGTAGTAAATCGCTTGCCATCTGGAGTTTCTCTGCGACGTCGAATTGCGGCACCATCAGAAACTTCGCGTGATTCAATAACGCGACTATTGCCGATATTAAATACCATTTTATCTACTCCTTGTTCTTCTTTCGTCGCCTCAGAAATGCCGGCGTATCATCCTCATCATCGTCAGCTTCAACGGTTGGATTTTCCCAAATATTAGTTTCTGGCTCAGTCGCAAAACTTTCGGCAGATTCTTCCTTGTCCAACTCTAGGTCAATATTTTTAACCATTTCATCATCAACTTCTGTTTCAGCAGGTTTTGTATCGTCGCCTACGGTCAAGCTAACTTCCTGCTGGCGGAATGTATCGCTATCAAATCCTGTCGCAATCACCGTAATAACCAGCTCGTCTTCCATTTCCGGCTTCAAAGTCGCACCAAAAATAATGTTGGCGTTCGGGCTAACAGCGCTAGTAATAATTTCTGCGGCTTCCTGAATTTCCGCCATACTCATATCGTAACCGCCAGTGACGTTGAACAGTACACCCTTGGCTCCATCAATCGACACCTCAATTAGAGGACTTTCAATAGCTTGTTGCGCCGCCTGAACCGCTCGGTCATCACCGCTCGCTCGCCCAATTCCCATCAAAGCTGAACCGGCATTACTCATAATTGCCTTAACGTCAGCAAAGTCAAGGTTAATCAAACCATGCTCAGTAATCAGTTCAGAAATACCTTGAACACCCTGCCTCAAAACATCATCGGCAATCTTAAATGTTTCTAGTAGCGGCGTTCGACGATCAATCGTTTGCAATAATCTGTCATTTGGAATCGTAATCAAGGTATCAACCTCGCGTCCCAAGTGAGAAATCGCCCAATCCGCGTTAACTCGGCGCTTTTCACCCTCAAAGCTAAACGGTCGAGTTGCCACGCCAACCACCAAAATACCAAGCTCGCGCGCCACTTCTGCTACAACATAGCCAGCACCGGAACCAGTTCCACCACCAGCACCAATTGTCACAAATACCATATCCGCGCCTTCTAGCGCTTCCCTAATTTCGTCACGAGATTCATTAGCTGCAGCCTCGCCAACAGTAGGGTCGGCGCCCGCACCCAAACCATTAGTTGCGTCACGACCAAGATGAATTTTTATGTCAGCCTTCGAATTATGCAACGCCTGGGCGTCCGTATTCATAGCAATAAATTGAACGCCAGTTAGACCAGCGTCTTTCATTCGGTTAATAGCTGAGCCACCAGCGCCGCCGACACCGACGACTTTTATGCTGGCAAATGTTTGAACTTCACTTGGTTGTATTTGCGGCATATATTCCCTCTCTTAATCCTTACATAAAGTATATCATTTATTTAAATCTAGCGAAAATATTTTTGAGTAAACCGCCAGCTTTTTTAGTGACATCATTTGCGCCAACTATCGGTTTTACCTGCTGCGAAATACCCATAGAGTCGATCAACATCAGACCAACCGCAGCCGAAAATTCCGCGCCTTTCACTTCATCGCTAACTCCGCTATAGCCAGCCGGGACGCCCAAGCGTGCCGCCACGCTCAATTGATCTTTCGTAAACTCCACCATACCCTTGACTTTCGCCGCACCACCAACCAGCACAACGCCGCTCGGTAACTTTCCTAATCGCCCAGCTCGCTTCAGTTCTTTAGCAATTGCTTCAAAAATCTCTTCATATCGCGCTTGAACAATCTCGTCAATTTCTTCTTGGTTAAACTTATATGTCTGCTTTTCAACCTTCGTCTCAACTTCACCCAAAGTCTCGCCGCCAAATCTCGCGTGCGCCAATTTCACAACTTCCGCAATTTCCGGATCTGTCCTAAGACCAATAGCCAAATCGTTCGTTACGTTCTGACCGCCCATTGGGATAACCGCCAGATGTTGCAAATCACCCTCTTCGTAAATAGCAATTCCTGTAGTTGCCGCACCAAAATCAATCACCGCAACGCCATTTTCACGCTGACTTTCCGTAAGAACGGATTGAGCTGCTGCCAAAACCGACGGAACAACAGACACAGCCTCAACCTTAGCCATTTCCGCCGACTTCTGTAAATTAGTAATGTGTGGAACCAAACCAGACACGACATTCGCCCTAATTTCCAGACGCGCGCCAGTCATACCAATTGGATCTTTAATATTATCCTGACCATCCAGCCTATACGCGTGCGCAATAATATCTAAAATCTCTCTATTCTGCGGCACTTTTCCAGTTGTAGCAACTTCCTCCAGCCTCAATATATCATCATGAGTAACTTCATTATTAACAGTTCCAACGGTAATCATTCCGTCAGCCTTAGTACTTAATAAATGAGAGCCGTTAATGCTCAATGTGGCTGCGTTAATCTGATGACCGCTCATTCGCTCAGCTGGCTCCAGGGCCTTATCAATAGCCTCAGCTGGGCCACTCAAATTCGTTACGGTTCCCTTTCGCATTCCACTATTCGGCGCTTCACCGACACCAACAATTTTTGGCGCACCATTTTCTGCGTCAATATAACCAACGACACAGCGCACGTTTTTCGTGCCAATATCAATTCCTACCACATATCGAGATTGCTCCTGCATAAGCTCTATTATACAGGTTATGTCTATAATTTGGCAAGTGAATTAGCCTAAAGCTTCGTCAGAATTTCAGCGCCAGTTTCGGTAATCAATACCGTATGCTCAAAATGCGCACCCAGACTGCCGTCTTTCATACTAATTGTCCAGCCGTCGCTGTCGGTAATAATTTTCTCACCGCCCAAGCTCGCCATCGGTTCAATTGCAATTGTGTCGCCAGCGTGCAACATCGGACCAGTTCCTCGCCTGCCGTAATTCGGAATTTCTGGCTCCATATGCATGCTCAGCCCCACGCCATGACCAACCAGTTCACGGATTATACCAAGTTTGGCCTTCTTCAACACAGCTTCCACTCCCGCTGAAATATCGCCAACTCGCGTTCCATCGCCAGTTATCGCGTCAATTCCAGCATATAAGCTCTGTTCTGTTGCGTGCAACAAATGTTTCTTCGCGCCCTTAGGTTCTTCATCGACAACCATAGTAAAAGCGCTATCCGTCTTCATTCCACGATAGCCAATCACCAAATCAAAACTGACCACGTCGCCCTTTTCAAAAACATATTCGGTCGGTAAAGAATGCACCAATTGCTCGTTCGTCGATATACAAATCACTCCCGGGAATTTCACTTCGTCCG
>CAUQBM010000005.1:0-64832 GCA_963516705.1 uncultured Candidatus Saccharibacteria bacterium
GCGAACTCGAAGAGGAGCGTATACGCGAACTCGAAGAGGAGCGTATACGCGAACTCGAAGAGGAGCGTATACGCGAACTTTCCGCTTACCTAACGGTAAGCGGACTAGACAATTACGAATTGTCTAGTGAAGAAAAAGAAGCATTAAACGCTTATGATAGCATAATGTTTGGTGAATGCAAATTCAAAGATATTTTCAATAAAATCAAAATCGGAGACTTGTTTGAAATAAAACCAACTAAGGCATACAAATTAACGAATGAAGATTTGTTTGAAAAAAACGGATTATATCCTGTCGTAACCAATAGTAGCGTAAATAATGGAATAACTGGATACACAAACTTGTCGCCTACAGAAAAAGGAAACATGATTACTTATAGCGACACAACTACATCGGATGGGATTTTCTATCAGCCAACTGATTACGTAGGTTATTCTCACATACAAGGATTATATCCGTTAGTGTATAAAGAAAAATGGGAATACAAAAGTTTAATGTATATTGTTACTTGCTTTAGAAAATCTGCTTCTGGAAGATTCGATTATGGCAATAAATTTAATAGAAACATAGCAAAAGAGATGTCTATCCAACTTCCAACAAAAGATGGGAAAATAGATTTTGAATTTATGGAACTTCTCATTTCTGCCGTACAAAAACTGGTTATAAAAGACGTGGTTCTTTATGCGGATGAGAAAATACAGTCCACAAAGAAGATAGTCAAAGAAAATTAAAATATTTACTGAACAATTCGCCGACCAGCCCAGCGAGCAATGAATAGCTGGGCTAACATTGCTACGACAATTGCGCCAGCAGCTGGCCACATTATGAACAAATTCGGCACAGTGAAATCGAAAAAGTCGCGCAGAAAACCAAAGCCAAAGCTTCCAGCTGCCACGATAATCACCGAAAGAAGATAAAGCAAGCGAGCACGCTTGGCGGATTTATCGATGGTTACGTCCAGCATAATTCCCACCAAGAACACCAAATATACGCCAAACAAAGTCGCGGTAAGCACCGTCATCGTTGCAACTTCTGCAGTGTGACCAGGGAACATAACAGAGGTAATCCAATAGGTGAACGCGACAGTCACGCCAGTAATTAAAGCAATCGGCGTGACAGCCAGCAAAGTATCGTGCCAGAATCGCTTCGGATTTATTCGATGCTTCGGAACGGGAGGAAACAGCGTCCACATAAGAGTTGGCATCGTCACCAGAAAAATATTCATAAACGTAATGTGGCGCGGCGAGTACGGATAATTCATATTGATAAGAATCGTCGCAAGAAGAAGCGTCACGCCGTAAATAATTTTATGGAAGAACAAAACAGCGATGACTTCGATTGCTTGCATTATTTGATTGCCCAATTTCATTCCCATCGGCAGAGAAGTGAACGAATTGTTGAGCAATATAATGTCGGAAACTCGACGAGAAGCCGGCGCACCAGCGTACATTGCCACACCGAGATCAGCCTTTTTCAGAGCCAGAGCGTCGTTCACGCCATCGCCGACCATACCAGTGAATTTTCCTGATTGCTGGAATCGATTAATCAAGCGTTCTTTTTGATCCGGCAAAACTCTGGCAAAAATCGTGTAAGTATCAGCCGCCTTATTAAATTCATCTTCGCTAAGTGCCGCCAAATCTTCGCCTAAAATCGCCTTTTCTGGATGTTTAATTCCAGCTTCTTTGGCGATGTATTGAACCGTGCGCGGATTATCACCAGAGATTACGCGAATAGTTACACCTTGGCGCTGCAAAAAATCCACCGTTTCAACAACGCCATGACGCAGGGAATTGCGCAGAACAACCGCACCAATTGCCGTTCCAGAACCATTTTTCAAGTCTTTCAATTTGGTTTTATCATCCGAAAATTCAGCTAACATCAACACGCGCAAACCATTGTCAGCCCAATCATTCAACCTCTTCTGAGTTTCCTTATCCACTGGCGCCAACTTCGACACAAACTCTGGCGCGCCCATCATTAACGTCCGAATTTCACCGTCAATATTCGCCCTCACGCCAGCCATTTTACGCGCCGACGAAAACGCCATAACTTCCAAAACTTTCGTATTTTTTGGCGACGTAGCTTCCGCCAAAATTGCACGACCAGTGATATTTCCGCCGCTGGTTTCATGAGCAATTAACGCCGCAAAACTCGCGATTTCAGAGTCTGAATAGTCATTTTCATCACTGAACGCCGCGACTTTTTCAAGCGTCACTTCATCACTAGTCAAGGTACCTGTTTTATCTACAGCCAGCAAATTCAAAAGTGCCATGGCTTCAATTGCTGACAATTTTTGTGGCAAGACTTTCGCCTGGGCTAATCGCAGTGAGCCGAACGCCAAAAGCAGAGAACTCGCCAATAACAGACCTTCTGGCACGACCGTAACCGCCGCCGAAGTGATGGTTTTTAAGATAACGACAACGTTATCGCCAGAGAAATAATAGACGATAGCGATAAGTAGCGACAGAACAATTGCACCGTAAGTCAAGAAGTAAATTGCGCGCCAAATCGCTAATTGAAGAGGCGTGAGTTCTGGCTTGTAACGTTTCAAAACTTGGCTAATCGCGCCAGCCTTCGTGTCGTCGCCAATCGCAATTACTCGCGCCGCACCTTCACCAGCCAAAACCGTCGTCGCCGCCAGCACGACATCGCCGTCCTTTTTCTCAATCGACGCAGACTCGCCAGTCAACATACTTTCATTCAGCTCCAAGCCTTTCGACTCGATAACTTTCGCGTCCGCCGGCAATTCATCGCCAGCCTGAATAAGGATTTCATCGCCAATTTTAAGCTCATCATAACCAACCTCGACAACATTTCCGTCTTTTAACAATCGAGCTTTCGGCGCGCTCATCAACTCCAATTGCCGCAAAACTCGCTTAGCCCTTAACTCCTGAATAATGCCAATCGTCGAATTCACGACAATCACCACCGAAATAAACCACGCGTCACGATATTCGCGAACATAAACCAGCGCGCCAGCCAGCAGAAAAATCACCACGACAATAGGCGAGAGCAGATTCCGCTTGATAATATCCAAATAGTCGCGCATTAAATTGCCCGAATCCTTCTGTAGCTAAACCTCGCGCCAACTCGCCAATTTCCGTACGCGTCAGAATCGAATTGATATATCTCGCCATTTTTCACTTCAGAAATCAAAACCAAGGCAGGATTATACGGCGCCAAAGTTTTATAAAAATGCAAATCTTCATCCGTAACGTGCTTTCTTCCAGGAAAAACTTCGCGGAATTTGCGCTTGCCGATGTCTTCAAAATATCGCGGCTGACCTTTTGGTGGAAGAAATAATTCCGCCCGCATGCCCATTCGCGAAATTATCTTTTTAACGTCAGACAAAATCAACGGCGAAGTCGCCTCCAAATACATCATCAACTGCTTTTTATTCGTCAAAAAAACCGACGCCTTAGCCGTGCGACTAACGTCAGCGTGCCACAAAATTATTGATTGAACATCAATTGGAAAACCAAATTTTTCCTTAGCAATTCGCTCCAGCGCCAGCTCGTCGTACGTCGCCTTATTCATAGATAATATTTTACCATTTTTTTATGAGGTGCGCGAGATGGCAAAGATGTGAAATCTAATAACCAAACTGCCTGGTCGATTCAACTGCTTGGCGGGAAATATCCAAGTGGCTTTTACCCTTAAACGCGTCTTCTGGATGTTTTTCATTCCAAGCGTCGACATTTTCTTCAGTACAATCTTTAATGGCGTGATTAACACAAAACTCAAGTCGCTTAATACTTTGGGCATTTTCAAGATAATCAATAGAGGACTGGACTGATATTCGATATTCTTTTTCATTCAGCCAGTAGACTTGATAACTCAGAAAAATCAACGCAATTGTCAACACAAACATATATATGTGACTAAATCTTATCTTTTTTAAGTTTTTCATTTATCCTCCTTATGCTAAATTTACAACTTCGGACGAATTCTGTAAATAGCAATTTTGATATCGCGTTCTGAAGACTGCCGACATGGTAAAATAAAACTATGGATTTCAATACTCGTTACGCTAAATTAAACGATAATCAACGACAAGCAGTCGACTACATTCACGGATCGCTTTTGGTAATTGCTGGGCCGGGAACAGGGAAAACCGAACTTCTGAGTATGCGTACCGCCCAAATCCTAAGGCAGACCGACACTTTGCCGAACAGTATTTTATGTCTAACGTTCACCGAAAGTGGCGCCACGAACATGCGCCAACGACTTCGCCAGATTATCGGTGAGGATGCGTATAAAATTGCAATTCACACGTTCCACAGCTTCGGCACAGAAATCATCAATCAACATCGCGAGTATTTTTTCCGTGGCGCCGAGGCTCAGCCAGTTGACGAATTGACACAATATCAAATTATCTATGGAATACTCGAAGGACTTGATTGGCGAAATCCATTAAGCACGAAAAATAACGGGGAATTCGTTTACATCAAAGACCTCATTCGCATTATTTCCGAATTCAAGCAAAGCGGTTTAACGCCGTCAGAATTACGGACAATTATTGAGGACAATCAAAGCACAATCGCCGAAATCACGCCAGATATTCAACAAGTATTTTCCGCCAAAATATCGAAAAAGACAATCGAGTTGTTCGCGCCGATAGCTGAGAAAATTGCCAATTTAGCCGCCAAAAATCCTGACGAGAAAAACTCAAAATTGCCAGCCTCAATCACGCCATACGCCAACGTTTTGGCGCTGAGCATTGTGCACGCCACCCAAGAAGCAATTGACGAGAACTCAACCAAGCCGCTGACTGCTTGGAAAAATAAATGGTGCGAAAAAAATGCCAATGGCGAATTTGTCCTGAAAGATTTTACCGCCGCAGAAAAATTATCCGCCGCAATTGACGTTTACGAAAAATACGTAAATATTCTGTCCGAGCGCTCGTTATTTGATTACGACGACATGATTTTATCCGTTATTCAAGCCTGCGAATCTCACCCAGAACTGCGCGCAAATCTCCAAGAGCAATTCCAATTCATCATGGTCGACGAGTTCCAGGACACAAACTTGGCGCAATTACGATTACTGTTCAATTTGACCAGCGAGAACGACGACAATCCAAACATCATGGCGGTCGGCGATGACGACCAAGCAATCTTCAGCTTCCAAGGCGCAGACGTGGGCAATATTCAGCGCTTCCGTCAGCATTATAACGACCCAAAAATCATCGTTTTGACCGACAATTATCGTTCCGCCGAAAACATTTTATCATCGGCGCGGGACGTCATCACTCAAGGCGCAGATCGACTGGAAAACACAATTGACGGGCTATCAAAACAATTGACCGCACACGCAAATAGCGAAGGCTCAAAAGTCGAAATCCAAGAATTCTCATCTGTTGGCGAAGAGCGAGCGGGAATTGCCAAACAAATTGCTAAGCTGATAAAAAATGGCGAAAAGCCAGAAAACATCACGATTATTGCGCGCCACCATAAAGAACTCATTGAAATTCTTCCACATCTTTATAAGGAAAATCTTTTTGTCAATTACGAACGTCACGACGACATTTTGGAGCAAGATATAATTCAGATTCTGGACAAATTAGCACGAACTGTCGTGGCAATTAGCCAGAATAATTTGGACGTTGCCAATAGTCTACTGCCAGAAATTACGGCTCATCCAGCGTTTGGATTTTCTGCGCTGGACATCTGGAAATTAAGCCTTCAAGCTTACAAAAATCGGCAATTGTGGCTGGAAAGTATGCTGGCGAATAGCGTATTTAAGGAGTTTTCGGAGTGGCTTTTGGAGCGCGCTAAGGACGTGCCGAATCTGCCGCTGGAAGAGCAATTGGACAATTTATTAGGCTTAACTAACGATGAAAGCGGCGATCTTCCGGTCAATTCTCTCGCCAATTTCTATTTCTCGCCAGAAAAGCTAGATAAAAACCCAGAAGCATATCTGACAATTTTGGAAAGTTTGCGCACTTTGCGTCAAAAACTTCGTGATCGAATCACCGATAAAAACCCGACTCTGGAAGATTTTTTGGAATTTATTAACCTGCATATTTCAACAAAAACTCGCTTAACGCAAATTCGCACGCACGCAAGTTCACTCAGCGGCGCCATAAATTTGATGACCGCTCATAAATCCAAAGGTTTGGAATTCCCGCACGTTTTCGTGATTGGGGCAATTGACAGCGCTTGGGGCGAAAAAGTTCGTTCACGCAGTCGAGCTATCCGATATCCCGCAAACCTCCAACTTCAGCCAGCGGGCGCTACTTACGACGAGCGACTTCGGCTGTTTTTCGTGGCGATGACTCGCGCCAAAACCACATTGACCATGACTTATTCCCAAACCAACGATTCTGGCAGCGACACGATAATCGCCAGTTTCTTGACGAATTGCACACCAACCATCATTCCGACCAGCGACGATCCAGCTGAACAAATTAAACTGGCTGAAACTGACTGGACGACGCGACTAACTTCGCCGATTGTTCCAGAATTAAAGGACTTATTGGCGCCAGCGCTGGAAACATACAAACTTTCTGCGACGCATTTGAACAACTTCCTCGACGTTTCACGTGGCGGACCGCAAAATTTCTTATTGAACAATTTACTACATTTTCCATCCGCCAAAAATTCCGCTGCAGCTTACGGAACCGCGATTCACAGCAGCCTTCAGCAAGCACATTGCTCATTCAGCGCCGATCATCAATTGCCAAGCACCGAACAAATCCTCCAATTCTTCCAAAAATCCCTCGAGAGCCAGCATTTGCCAGCGGACGATTTTCAATTGTACTTGGACAAAGGAAAGTCGGCTTTGACTGCGTTCTTAAGCACCAAATCTTCAGATTTTCACGACACGGACTTGGCGGAATTGGACTTTTCAAACCAAGGCGTAATTATAGATAGCGCCAGATTGACTGGTAAGCTTGACGTTGTCGACATCGACAAGCAAAATAAAACCATCTTCGTAACGGATTATAAAACTGGCAAGCCGGCGCATTCCTGGAAAGGTTCGGCCGATTACGAGAAAATCAAACTTCATAAATATCGTCAGCAATTGATGCTCTATCAGCTACTGGTCGAGCATTCACGCGATTATAGCAATTTCACGTTTACTGGCGGGCGATTGCAATTTGTCGAGCCAGACATGAAGACCGGTGATATTCTTAGCTTGGAAGACACGTTCTCCAGAGAAGAGCTGACTGAATTTACGCAACTAATTGAGATTATTTGGCGAAAAATCACTACCCTAGATCTGCCGGATATTTCTGATTATTCGGCGGATTATAAGGGAATGTTGCAATTCGAAAAAGACCTGCTGGCGGGCGAAATATAAAAATATTCTGGTATATTGTTGCATTTTTTTATAATTAGTGTTATTATAGTAAACGCTTTGTTGGTAGAGCTGACTTTTCGAGTTATGCTCTCTAGGAGCATAATTAGGAGGTCAGCTCTTTTCTTTTAGAAAGGGTGATATCCATGTTTGACACATGGACGCCTAAGCAGCGAGAAACTGCTATCAAGAAGGGTATGGCTGGAGGGCAGCTCAGCCCGTACGAGCGCACTAAGCTCGAAGAGGCCGCCAAGCAGACAGGCTCTGTCGGGCAGAAGGCGAAAGACGCCCTCAACAAGAGTAAGGGTTAGAACTGGCTCTTGCTAAATTGACGGTCATAGATCTTAACCCATCTATGAAAAAGTTGATTTAGAATCAGCAAAAGAGCGTCCGTCCGCTCCTGGCGTGATTCCCCAGCCGGTAATCCGGGAAAAGAATCAAAGGGTGTGTAGACCGGAGTCCCTCTATCTCAGAAGAGAAAGAGGATGAGGGTTCAACTCCCTCCATGCCCGCCGGGAAGCAAGACAAAGGCGTTTTGCTTCCCTCCCAGTTTCGGGCTCGCGAGATTCACTCGTGGCAGTTTTTTCTCACCGTTGAGATCAACTCCGAGCAGAACCGCTTGAGCCCGCCATCCCCCTCATTCTCAAAGACGAGAGTGAGGGGTTTTCTCCTTTTTGTGATAAAATAACAGAGATGATATCGTTTTGGAATAATTTACCGCAGCCATTTTTCATATTGGCACCAATGGAAGCCGTCACCGACGTCGTGTTTCGTCATGTCGTGAAACAGGCTGGCGCGCCAGATATATTTTTCACTGAGTTCGCAAATGCCACCGGCTGGGTTCATGCTGGCGATAAGGCCATAGCTGGGCGACTAATTAAAACCGACAATGAGCAGCCACTGATTGCACAAATTTGGGGTGGCGAGCCAGGGGATATGGAAGCTTTCGCTAAGCACTGCGCGGAACTTGGTTTTAACGGAATTGATATCAATATGGGTTGTCCCGCCAAGTCTGCAATTAAAAGCGGTGGTGCGGCTCTGATTCGTCGACCCGACATAGCGATAGCCGCAATTGACGCCGCCAAAAAATCTGGATTGCCAGTTAGTGTAAAAACTCGGCTGGGATATACTTACGTCGATGAATGGCACGAGTGGCTGACGACAATTCTCAGACAAGACATCGTGAACTTGACGATTCATCTGCGCACCAAAAAAGAGATGAGCAAAGTTGCGGCGCATTATGAATTGATTGACGAGATTGTTGAGCTGCGCGATGAAATTGCCCCGCAAACGCTCCTGACTATCAACGGCGACATTCGCGACAGAGAACATGGGCTGGAAATTGCCAGAAAGCATCCTGGCGTGAATGGAATTATGATTGGGCGAGGTGTTTTCAGTGATCCGTTTTGTTTCCGCGAGTCGAAAGCTGACGCAGATAATCATAAAGAAGAACTGTTGGCGCTCCTTAATTATCACTTGGATTTGTTCGATTCTTATCAGCCGACTTTAGGACGACCTTTTGAAACTCTAAAACGTTTTTTCAAGATTTATATTCGCGATTTTGATGGCGCAAAGGAGCTTCGAGAGAAGTTGATGCACACTACGACAACCGACGAGGTGCGATCAATACTTGCACACAACGATCATCCACACTATACTTATTGACATGACAACAAAAAAACAAAAACTACAAAAACAACAGGCCATAGACACATGGATCGTCATAGCATTATGGGTAAGTGCTATCTGGTTCTCGTTCGCACGCGGATTCATTACTGGCATCGGCGGTTGGGTACTAGCACTACTTGCCCCGTGGGCGCTTATCGTTAGCTGTATCTGTCTTGCAATCATCTCCCGACAAATGAAAAAACGCCATGCATCAAAAGACCATCTCACCACAATAGTACGTGTTTCCTTTATCGTCATGTCAATCTCATTATTTATCTGCGGCCTTGCAATGCCTGATTTTAGCGACATGGAGACCTTTTCAACATTATCCGTGTATACAAATAACGCTATTTCATTTAAAACATCAAAAACTATCGCCATTATCTCAGGGTTTGTAGTGGTTCTGTCTCTATTCGTGGCTGTTACTTTTGGTATCGCTGAAGACAAAGAATAGACGACGGAAGACGTCGCTATTTAGATTAGTATTAATTAGAGTCTTAGTGCTATACGCAAATTGATTGAAAAAGTATAGATAATATTATATAATATAAATATGCTATCTTCAGAAATGCGTGCATGTGGCATATTACACCAGGATCAGCCAAAGAGAAAACTGCGTACGGCAATAGAAAATACACCCAGCGGACAACTACTCATAGTAAACAATACACCACTGAGTAGCGTTACTCGCGGTCAAAGACTTACATTTACTCCCGTTGAAGATTATTATACAGGACGACGAGACGCAACAAGTGGCATCATGTTCGGAAACATGTCAACAAATGACATAGAAATACCTGTAGCGATTAAGCCTCATGACAATATCGCTTCTGCACTTTCAGAATTTTGTATTACACAACATCTTATTAGTGAAGGACATATTAAACCGTACCAACCACTAGGATTTTTATCAGGAAGAGATTCTATATATACACTATCAGCATTCGAAGACGATGTTGTGAGCTGTGACACGATTACCGACAGCACGGACAATCCTAAAAAAATACAAAAGGTTCTGCTTATGGGAGCAGCGACACTCGCGAGGCTACATAAATCGGGAGTTGCACATGGCGACGCGCAAATTAAAAATACTGCATTCAGTGTAAAGACAGGAGAGGAGCGAGCAATAGACCTAACTTCCTCTTATCTTGATAAAAGCGGTCGCGGCATCACTGATGACATGCATTCGTATATAGGTACATTACATGATTACATTAGTCCAGTGCTAGACAATAAGTATATCGAGAAATATTTTATTGATCCATACTTATCTCTAGTCGCTGGTGCACTATCAAAAAAGCAACAGGATAGTGTTCATCGCGTTACTAATAATCTATGAGTAAATCTGTATATACCTTTCAATCTTCACGCCCAGTTTAAGGCACAAAAAACAAAACCCCGACGATATTGGCAGGGTCTTGTCCAATTATTTACGCGCTCAAACCTAGCGTCGTCGCTTACGCCTATGAAGATCGGCAACCTTCAATCGCACCATATGACGATCGATAAGCTGTTTGGCTTTCTCGCGCTCAACTTGATCGCCAGCTTCATCACGCGCCTTAATGGCACGCTCCAGAGCCTTCTGAGTTTCCGCCTCGATGATGTCATCGCCGTGATCAGCTTCATCAACCAGAATCTGCACCGACGAATAGTCAATTTTTACCACGCCACCAGAGATTGCGAAATATTCCAACTGATTATCAGAATCTTCTTTATGTCGACGCACGGTAATCACGCCATTCCTCGCGATAGTCACTAGAGGCTCGTGGCTTGGAAAAACGGAAATTTCGCCGTCAGTAGTTGGAATTGACACCGAATAAACTTCTTCGTCAACCTTAGTACCGACAAGTGTGACTAATGACAATTTCATGGCTATTTAGCTTTCTTTTCAGAATGTTTTTTAGCCTCGGCAGATTCAGCTTCAGCGTCGCGAGCAACTTGATCAGCCAACGTACCCTGAACCATATAGAACCAGTTTTCAGGCTTATCATCGTATTTACCAGCCAAAATGTCGGAAGCGTCGCGAATGGTGTCTTCCAATTTAACGTAAACACCTGGGTTTCCGGTAAACTTCTCAGCCACGTGGAATGGCTGTGCTAAGAATCGCTGAATGCGACGAGCGCGGGCAACAATCTGCTTCTGATCGTCCGACAATTCTTCCATACCCAAAATAGCGATGATATCCTGAAGCTCTTTATATTGCTGCAAAATTCGCTGAACCTCACGCGCCACGCGGTAATGCTCTTCACCGACAATTTCCGGATCAAGTGAGTTTGAACTCGAGTCCAAAACGTCAACCGCTGGATAAATACCAATTTCCGTCAATGCGCGGTTCATCACAATTGTAGCGTCAAGGTGAGCAAAGGTCGTCGCAGGAGCCGGGTCGGTCAAGTCGTCAGCTGGCACATAAACAGCCTGAACAGAGGTAATCGAGCCTTTCTTCGTTGAGGTAATTCGCTCTTGCAAAGCACCCATTTCTTGCTGAAGGTTTGGCTGATAACCAACCGCGCTTGGCAAACGACCAAGCAATGCCGACACCTCAGCACCAGCCTGAGTATAACGATAAATATTGTCAATAAATAGCAAGACGTCTTTACCTTCGTCACGGAAAGCCTCAGCCATCGCCAGACCCGACAATGCCACGCGCAAACGTGCTCCAGGTGGCTCGTTCATTTGCCCGAAGACTAGCGAAGTCTTATCCAAAACGCCAGCTTCTTCCATTTCATAGTAAAGGTCGTTACCTTCACGAGTTCGCTCACCAACACCAGCAAAAACAGAGTTTCCAGAGTGGAACTTAGCGATATTGTTAATCAACTCAGTGATAAGAACCGTTTTGCCAACACCAGCACCAGCAAACAAGCCAGCTTTTCCACCCTTAGCAAGTGGCGCAATCAAGTCGACAACCTTAATACCAGTTTCCAAAATCTCAGTCTTATTTGACTGCTCAGAAAGCTCTGGAGCAGGGCGGTGAATTGGGGCGGTTTTTCCCTTTGGTTGCGGCTTTTCGTCAATCGCTTCACCGACAACATTAAACATTCGTCCTTGAGTTTCCGCGCCGACTGGAACGGAAATTGGAGCGCCAGTCGCAACAACTTCTGCGCCACGGCTCAATCCATCCGTCGAAGACAGGGCAATTGCTCGAATAGTGTGCTCGTCCAAGTGCTGAGCGACCTCCAATACCAAATTCTCATTGCCGTTTTTAACATGCAACGCGTCGTAAATCGCTGGAAGTTCAATGTCTCGCGGAAATTCCACATCAACGACCACACCAACGATCTGAATAATTTTACCTAAATCTTTTGCCATCTTTTTCTCCTTTATCATTGTTCCATCGCCTCCACGCCACCAGAAATTTCAGCAAGCTCCTGAGTAATCGCCCCTTGACGAGCTTTATTCATAGCTAGCGTCAAATCGTCAACCAAATCGCTGGCATTATCTGTAGCATTTTTCATCGCCATCATACGCATAGAATGTTCACTGGCGCGAGCGTCAAGTAACGCCTGCAACAGTCGCGCACCAACCAAACGATACGCCACCGCGTCCAGAACTTCTGGAATGCTCGGCTCATATTTGGCGTCAGAAATCGTGTTAGAAACTTCACTCGGATCAACCAAGATTTTCGTTCCTGCTGGCAATAATCTGTCCAATTCCGCAGTCTGAACCATGCTATTGACAAAACGCGTATAAACAAGCGTAACGGCGTCAACTTCGCCATTTTCAAACATATTTACTGCCGTATTCAAAATCGTATGGAATGTCAATCCAGACGGCTGATCTGGCAAATCTTCATACGTACCGATGATTTTCGTATCTTTAAGACGCGTTGCGAATTGTGAAGCTCGCCGACCAATCGTCAAAGTCAAGTTCTCAATTCCGCGCTCGTCATCACGCTTTAACAGCTCCAAATATTTCTTCAAAACATTGGTGTTATATGCGCCAGCCAAACCCTTGTCGCTGGCCACCACGATAATCAATCGCTTATTTATCTTTCGCCTAACGAACAGCGGGTGATTGTCAGTTGCGCCTTGGCTCGCCAAATAAGACAGCAATTCTTCCGCCGCCATCGTGTACGGCGCAGAAGCCTTGTCCGCCTCTTGAGCACGACGCATTTTACTAGCCGCCACCAATTGCATAGCCTTGGTGATCTGCTTGGTCGAGTCCACCGAACGAATGCGATTTTTCAGCGCGCGAGTGCTCGGCATGAATTACTCCTCAAATCCTTTCGCTATTTCTTTCGTAGCTTCATCAATCAATTTCAATTGCTCATCCGAAGGCTTGTCGCCCTTGTTTAGCTCACGCATAGCATCTTTAGAATTTTTCCAGAGATAAGTCAATAGGGCAGACTGCGCATCCTTAATCTTAGAAACTGGAACTTCGTCAAACATACCGCTAGTCACCGCGTGGATACTGACAAATTGCTCCCAGACGCTCATTGGCTGATATTGTGGCTGCTTCAGAAGTTCAGTGAGTCGCTGACCGCGGTCAATTTGAGCCTTTGTCGCGTCGTCAAGGTCTGAACCAAATTGAGCAAATGATGCCAATTCGCGGAACTGAGAAAGACCGAGCTTCAAGTTTCCGCCGACAGATTTAACGGCTTTCGTCTGAGCTGCGCCACCAACGCGAGAAACTGATAGACCGGCCGAGATGGCTGGGCGAATGCCTTGATAGAACAAGTCGGTTTCCAGGAAAATCTGACCGTCGGTAATAGAAATCACGTTGGTCGGAATGTAAGCGGAAATGTCGCCAGCCTGCGTTTCGATGATTGGCAGAGCCGTCAAGCTTCCCGCGCCAAGTTCATCTGACAATTTAGCCGAGCGCTCCAATAATCGTGAGTGCAAATAGAACACGTCACCTGGGTAAGCTTCACGTCCTGGTGGACGGCGCAACAATAGCGACATCTGTCGATAAGCCACCGCGTGCTTTGTCAAATCGTCATAAATCATCAATGCGTGACCGCCGTTATCGCGGAAATATTCACCCATAGCTGTACCAGCGTAAGGCGCCAAATAAAGCAGGGAGGCCGCGTCGGACGGGCTGGTCGCAACGATAATCGTCTGATCCATCACGCCTTCCTCTTTCAATCGGTCGACCAACCTGGCAATCTTCGACAATTTCTGACCAATCGCCACATAAACGTTCACCACGCCAGTTTTTTGACGAGCCTGGTTGATCATAGTATCAATAGCAATTGCCGTCTTACCAGTTTGACGGTCACCAATGATAAGCTCACGCTGACCACGACCGATTGGGAACATCGCGTCAATCGACATAATGCCGGTCATCAGAGGTTCGTGAACCGATTTACGACCCATCACGCCAATAGCAGGACGCTCAATTAAACCACGCTTCTTCGTTTTAATCGCTGGACCGTTGTCAAGAGGTCGACCTAGCGGATCAACCACTCGCCCTAATAGTTCTTCACCGACAGGAACGTCTAGCACCGAACCTTTACGGCGAACACTGGCGCCAGCCTTAACCTTATCTTCACCACCAAGAATCACCGCACCAATTTCATCTTCCATCAAGTTCAGGGCAAATGCCTCAACCGTACCGCCGTCAGTTTCAATTTCCAGCACTTCGCTATAGCCAGCGCTACTCAGACCATGCACCCAAGCCACGCCGTCACCAACGCGAATAACCACGCCAGCATCTTCCAAACCTTCCGTCGCCTCCAGCTGCGCGATTTTTTCCCGCAGGCTTTTGGCTAATTCTGTCACATCAATCTTGCTCATTTTTCCTCCTAGATTTTCTTCGCCCGCAAGTCGTTTAACTTCTTCGAAACCGTTGCGTCCAGTGTTGCGGTCGGCGTTTGTAGCTTAAATCCGCCAATCAACGTCGGGTCAATTGATTCTCTTAGCGACACTTTTGGCTTGCTATTTTTATCGCTCGCCGCAGTCGCCAGAAATTGCTCTATTTTACGCCTTGTATTGTCATCAAGCGCTCTCGCACTCTCGACCGACGCCACAATTTCACCGTTCTCAGCCAATTCTGCCTCAATGTCTCGCACCAACAAATCAACTTCACGTTCGTGCTTTTCGTAAATCAAAAGACCAGCAATTTCTTCCAACACCGCGTCATTGCCAGCTAAAATTTGTTCAGCTGCGTACTTTGCCAACTTTCTTCTGGACACTAATCTCATCTATTCAGCCTCCTCAAGTGCTTCCGAAATCAGCTTCGTATCTTTCTTCGCATCAATTTTCTCGCCCAAAACCTTGCCAGTCGCTTCAGCCACCAACTCTAATGTCGAATTGTGCAGATCTTTCTTAGCGTTTTCAATCTCTTGAGCAATCGTATTATGCGCTTCTTTAATCAAAGCTTCAGATTTGGCGGTCGCTTTTTTAGCCGCTTCTTCAACAACTTCGGTCGCTTCTTCTCGAGCAGACGCCACGATGTCGCTAGCTTGCGCTCGCGCTTTTCGCATCATTTCAGCGGTCATTTCTTCGGCTCGATCGGCATTTTCCTTGGCAGATTTTGCTGCCGCGTCAGCCGCTTTCAGATCCTTTTCTCGCTTGACGAGCATTTCCATCATTGGCGGATAGACAAACTTGCGAAGAACAAATAGCAAGATTAAGAATGCTACCGTCTGAAACGCCAACAGCGCCCAATCAATACCTAGCGAATCAAACAAACCAGCTTTTTCCGATACGCCAGAATTGGCAAATTGTGTTAATATTTTCTCCACAATTTACTCCCGAAAACTACATAACTTTGCCGACGATTGCTGCGACGAAACCGATAATAGCAATAGCGTCGATGAATGAAATACCCAAGATCATCATTGTACGTAGGTCGTTGATTTTTTCTGGGTTACGACCAGCTGCGTTCATAGCTGCTGCACCAACGATTGCAGCGCCGATTGCTGCAAATGCTGCTGGGATTGCGTAGGTAAGTGTGAATGCTAATGCTTCCATGGTTAATATTCTCCTTTTAATTAATTATTACCTAATTTAATCACTCTCTGACATCGCTAATTTATTAGTTTCAACAGAGGAGTGAACTTCATCAATTGGCTCGTGCGAATCATGGTGAGCCAGCCCCAGGGAAATAAACACAGTTGATAGCATAAAGAAAATATACGCCTGAATACCACCAATAAACAATTCAAAGAAATAGAACGGCTGCAGAGCTACAGGCGACAAAAACTTTGTCATATAAGCGATGATCGCCAAGAGAATTTCGCCAGCCAAAACGTTACCAAATAGACGGAAACTCAGTCCCAGCATTCGCGAAAACTCAGCCACCAACTCCAAAATGCCGACAAATGACATAATTGGATCACGCAGCGGGTTAACGAAATATCGCCCCAAATTACCCTTAAAGCCCAAGTACTTAAACGCGTAAATCTGAGCCGCGACAATCGTTACAATTGCCAAGCCAAAAGTCATATTAAGATCAGCCACGCCACCGCGAAACAGAGGAGTGTGATGCTCGCCGATAGTAATTGGACCAACGATCGGCAGAAGCCCCAGCCAGTACTGCGCAACGATAAAGAAAAACAGCGTAATACAGAGCGGAGCAACTTTACGCGCCCATTTTTGGTCTGGAATAACTTGGCAAACTGTATTATAAAGTCCGTCGAACGTCCACTGAATTAGCCTCGTGATAAAATTATGTTTCTTTTTACCTAAAACCGCCGCACGAGTACGGAACATTGCCCACACCAGCACGATCAATCCCAAGAATCCCATCAAGTGCGAATTCGTAATAGACACGCCAGCGATATTGAAAACTTCGTCAACCTTTACTGAAATATGCGGACCAGCGCTTGCCATATAATCAATCATTTTTTCAACTCCTGCTGTTTAATTTTAGCAATTTGCAAAGCTACGAGAATCACTGAGATAATCGCGCCAGAAATAATTCCAGCAAGTAACCATCTCATCTTCATTCCGCTGACATTATCCAGCCACAATCCCAACAAAGTTAAGCCAATTGTTGGCAAAAACATTCGCCACATTGTACCAATCATCGTCCTTGCCAGAATCATCATCGCGCCAGAATCGCCTGTATCATTAGCCGAAATGTCAGTTTCTTTTACCATTACTTTCCACTATATCAATCTGTTATACTATTTTGCAAGATGCCACGACGAAATTATTCAAAAAATAGTCAAAAAACCCAAAAAACATCATTGATGTCAATTTCAGGGCTGACTAATTGCCAGAAAAAACGTCGCTTCTCAACAGAGGTAAAAGCGCACCAAGCAGCAGAAATCCAAGAATTAGCAAACCCGAATTTGTCGATTGATATATATCACTGCGAATGGTGCAAAAATTGGCATTTGACGTCGAAGAATTCTAAATAGACGTAACCGTTATGCTATAATTGGAAGTGTTATTAAATAGGGGAATATATGAGCGAAGACACAACGAACAACCATCAAGACACAAAAGTTGTCGTGTACAACACTAGCTGGTGTGCGTTTTGCCACACGGAAATGGAATGGCTGAAGAAGCTGGGAATTGATTTTGTTTCCAAAGATATCGAGGCCGATCCTGGCGCAAAAGAGGAATTGCTAAATAAAAATGGCGGCAATTTCCAAGGCGTGCCAGTAACGGATATTAACGGAGAATTAGTGCTTGGTTTTGACCGACCGAAACTACAAGATTTGCTACGAAAAAACGGCTTACTAGCCGACTAATTTTCTTAAAACGGTTCAAGATTTTCCGTCAAATTCTGGCGGAAAATTTTTATTCTACGCCAATTTGCACAACTTTGCCGCCAAGCTTTTCGCGAAAATAATTATCGTGGCTGACGTAAAGAATCGCGCCGGAATATTTGGCCAACGCTGTTTCCAGCTCTTCGATACTCGGCAAATCCAAGTGATTCGTCGGCTCGTCTAAAATCAGCAGTTGCGGGTCGTTCGCCAGCATAGCAATAATCTGAAAACGCGCCTTTTGACCGCCAGACAAGCGAGCCAGCGGCGTCATCCGATCAGCGTCTGTGAACAAATAGTCAGCCAAAAGTTGCCGAATTTTCGTATCAGAAATCGACAAATCACGACTCATGTATAACTTTTCAATTGCTTTTTCTAGCGGATCAGACAAATATCGCTCGTCAATTTCCTGCTCATAAACACCAATTCGAACCTGCGGATCAAGGAAAATATCGCCAGAATAAAGAATAGGACCGCCATCAAAACTCTTGCCCGACGCCAAAATCATCCGAATCAACGTAGTCTTACCAGCGCCATTGCGACCTCTAATTTCAATCGCTTCACCTTCACGCAAATCAATATTCACATCCTCAAACAATATCCGCTCACCAATCCCAACCGCCACATTTTCCGCGCGAACCAACACATGCTGACTGCGACTGGACGCATCCTTCATGCTCAGGCGAATATTACGTGACTTGAATTTTCCGTAACGCTCGGCCGATTTATAGTCCAATTGACTAGCAGATTCCTTGTCAATCCAAAACGTCGGCTTTTCCATTTCTGACAATTCCGCCAGCTCCGCTCGCGCCTCGTTCTCCAGCCGCTTAAATTTCTGAATCGTGCCAGGATTACGCGACTTTTCCTTAAGCCTTTGATAATCCAAAACTTTTTGCTTCAGGTTAACAATTCGCTTCTCAATCTGCTCAAAATTATTCATTCCAGCCGTCGTTGCTTGAGCGTTTTGCTTCAAATACGCGTCGTAATTTCCGCGGTAACTAACCGCTTGACCGTCCTTAATCTCAACTATTCGATCAACTTGCTCAAGAACATCACGATCATGCGTAATGATTAGCATCGCTTGATGTGGCTGGGAATTCATCCAATCAATAAACTGCTGTTTCGCAACGTAATCCATATGATTTGTCGGCTCGTCAATCAGCGCCAAATGCGCCTCCGAGTGCATAATTTTAACAATTTCCACCAGCCTTTTTTGACCGCCAGACAGAGAAGAAATCTTCCGATCACCAAAACCGTCTAATTGAAAATTGCTCAGCTCTCGCTCAAGTTTTTCTTCAACTTGATAAAATCCTTTTTGGTCAAATCGCTCCAAGGCTTGCGTATATTCCTCAATTTTTCGCATATTATCGCCCATAGTCAGCGGATATTCATCGATGATTTTCTTTAACTTGGAATATTCTGGAAGCCCGCCAAGAATATACGACATGACCGTTTGATCGCCCAATCCGTGATGCTCCTGAGCGGTAGTCGCAACCGTAATACCGCGCCGAAAAATAACCTCGCCCGTATAATCAGTATCTTTTCCGCTCAATATTCCAAAAAGTGTTGACTTACCAACACCGTTACGACCAACCACACCAACTTTCTCGCCGTCGTCCACACTGAACTTGACGTCTTTCATCAACGTCTTATCGCCAAAACTTTTCTCAGTAATGTGAATATCGGCTATCATGCTTGAGATATTGTAACATAAGTCATATTTAAGCCGCACCAAACTAGCCTAAATATACTGTCGCGTTAAGTTTTGCTATAATATAATCCATGTCAAAGCCAAAAGCTAAAAAACCAGCCACACAGAATATTGTCAATCGTCGCGCACGGTTTGATTATGAACTTGGCGAAGAAATTGTAGCCGGCTTGGTTTTAACTGGAATGGAAGTACGAGCCGCCAGAGAAGGTCACGTCCAGCTTAAAGGCTCATTTGTTAGCTTAAGAAATGGCGAATTGTGGCTAAATAACGCCAGCTTTTCACTGCGATTAAACGTTCGCGGAGAAGCAAATAGCCGCTCAGTTGATACTTCGGCGCGGAAATTATTGGTAAGTAAAAAACAATTGTCCAATTTTATAGAGGCCAAAAAACAGGGAATGACAATTGTCCCGACCAAATTATTGACCAATGGAAAGTTTATTAAAGTTGTAATTGCGCTCGGAAAAGGTAAGAAAAATTACGACAAGCGCCAAACCATCAAACGCCGCGACCAAGACAGAGAAACCAGGCGGCTTATCTCTAATAGATAATCACATTGACTACGAACCAGACTCAGAATTTATTGATTTTCGCGCGCGTCAATTAGCTTTTGATAAAGCTTTTCGAGCTTCTTCACTTGACTGCGCTCCGTGAATTTATTGGCCAGCTTCTTACTTTCAGCGCTAAATTCCGCTTGTTTCTTCGGACTTTTTAGAATTGCAATTACTTTTTCTGCTACGCTTTCTGGATTATTCTCCGCAAAATAGCCATTAACCCCGTCCTTCACGACCTCTGAAACTTCCTTGTCAATAATAACAATCGGCTTTCCAGCGTGAGCAGCTTCGTGAAGAACCCAGCCTTGCGTATCCTTAAGCGAAGGAAAAGTAAACACATTCATCACTTTATACGCCACGCCCAAATCTTCTCGTGGCATAGCGCCAGTAAATATAATCCTATCCGCAAAATCCGTCTCAGCCGCCATTTTTTCCAAAGTTTTTCGATATTCAAAATCGCCAACAAACAATAGCTTCGATTTCGGACGGGCTTCGGCAATAAACTCACTAAACGCCTGAATCAAAATTGGCAAATTCTTTTCCTCACCCAAACGCCCCACAAAGCCAAACACTTCATCTTTTTCGTCAAGACCCCATTGCTCGCGAAATTCTGCAACCCGCTTCGCGCTCGCCCGCGGAAGAGCATTCACGCCGTTTGGCATTAAAGTAACATCGTACGTGTAATCTTCGGTCTGCCAAGATTCCAATTGATCGCGGCTTTTACGCGACAGAGCAATCACCGCATCCGCCTTGCTATATAAAATAGTAATGACGCGCTCAATAATATCTTTATTCCATTTCGTTACGCCATTACGTGGACGATATAATTTGGCAACTTCCAGCAAATCCTGTCCATTCAATTTTACCGACAATGGAAAAACCACTCCCGCCAACGCCAGAGCTCCCGGCAAAACCGCAGGATAATGATCGACGAACTCATATAAATCCGTACAATGTTGGATAATCAAAGGGATATTATTTTTCTTCGCCGCCTTCACGCCCAATAGCCCAATTTGCGACGGCGTAAAAATATGAACAACGTCCAGATGTATATTAGCAATTTGGCGCTGCACCACAGGAGGGAAGAATACCGACGTATCGTAATCATCAAAGAACGCGCCCGTAATTGAGCGGAAACGAATTATTCGACTATTCTCATCTTCGTGGAGAAGTTCGGCTTGCTTGGATGGACTAATAGACTTCGCTGGGCAAAAAACATAAACCTCATGTCCCAAAGCTTCCAGCTCGCGCTTTAATGATTCAACAACGTAAACGATACCGTTAATGGACGGTCTGTAGCTGTCCGTAAAAAGTCCTATCCTCATAATAGCCCCATTATACCATTTATATCAGCGATCGATAAAATTCGACCAATCGCTCGGCGCCGGCACTACTATCAAAACGCTCGGCAATCTTTTCTGCTAATCGGCATTGTTGGCTATAAAATTTCTTATTTCGCCTCAATTTATCTACTTGAGCAACAAAATCGCTATCAGACGAAGCCATTACCGCCCCATCTCTAAATGTTGTGTCATAATCAGAAATATCTCGCAAGACAACAGGTAATCCTGCGGCAGCGGCCTCAACAACAACCAAACCGAAGGTTTCCTGCTCGCTCGGCAATACAAATACATCGGCCGCACGGTAATAATCAGCAACATCGTCAAGCGGTATCACACCGGTAAATTTCAAATTCTTTGGCGGATTATTCATCATTCTTTGCATAGCACCATTCTCAGCCGCAATCACTCCAAACGGCACGCCGCCGACCCATACAAACTCCGCATCAGGCATCTTTTCTGCCATATCAAAAAACACATCGACACGTTTACGTGGCTGCACTTGACCACTTCCAACGACCACAAAAGCATCATTGCTAATGCCAAGCTTTTGTCTAGCAGATTTCTTCTTCGCCGGTGAATTGGCATATTTTGCCGTATCTATAGTATTATATAATATAGAAATTGGCTTCTTGACACCAATTTTTTCCAGTTCGTTCTTTGTATAATCAGATACCGCTAAGACCAAATCAGCTTTATTGTAAAACCATCGTAAATACGCGCGAGCAAGTGGCTCTAGCAACTTCGCACCCTTAATACTACCTATAAAAGAAGCTGGTACAACATGAGCAGACACGACCTTCTTTCCGCCAGATTGACGCATTTTTTTCATCGAATACAGTCCGGTAGTTTGCGCATGGACTATATCCGCGTCTAACCGCGCCTTATTCACCGCAATATCAATATCATTACGATCTTTAAGCGCATTTGTCATCTCTACAAAGGCCGTATGCACACCGTGACCCTGAACGGTAAATTCGCTCTCAGAAATCATATCAACAATTAGTTTTTTATCGTCTTTCTTACTCATACCTACAGTATAGCAAATAATTATTCCGCCAATATCAATTCGGCAACCAGTTCTGGGCTGTCCAACACCGACAAATGTCCCGTATCAAGCTCCACAAATTTATCAATTTTTACACCATCGGCGGCGTTCACAGGAAGCGAAATCTTGTCCCGTCGCCCAACTATCAATCCCGTAAATTCACGCTCAGAAATAATATTTTTTTCACCCCGAGAAACATCCCGCGCAATTTTCGATTGCTCCAAATATTGCCGCCGCGTTACTCGCGTATTTTTCGTCAGCCATCGTATCAAATCCACGACATTTTTCTGTCTATTATTCACCAAACACAACCCACGGAACACCGAAAAATAATAGCTCAAATAAATATATTGATTCATCCAACGAGTGTGGTAAAAGAACGACGAGGAAATTCTCGACATAACCGAAGTTTTCATCGGAGGACTGATGTACCAAATTTTCTGGCATTGTATTTTATTTGCCGCCAAACATCCAAGCGAATGAGCAACAACCTCGTCAATCGATACGCCTTTATCACCAAAAGCCGACATCAAATTCATCGCCCAATTTTCAATATCGATCATTTTCATATCTTTTATCAATTGACTTCTGCCGTGAGAAGGCAAGTCAACAAACACCAAATTCGCGTCATTTTTCAGGTGATAAGCCAGCGGAATCATTCCGTGAAAATCTCCACCAATGCCGTGAATTAGCAAAATAGTTTTATTCGAGCCGCCTTGATAAAAATAATAAGCTGTTTTCACGCCTCCGACGTCCATGAAATCGCTTGATATTTCGCCCAAAAACTTATCGTACATTGGTAGCATATTCATTAAATTATATCATCACGGTATAATAAAATTATGAAGCTTTTCTCTTGGAATGTAAACGGCATTCGTGCGGTCATCAATAAAGGTGAATTCGCGAAGTTTATTAACACGTACGATCCAGATATTCTGTGCCTACAAGAGACCAAAGCCACACGAGATCAGGTTGAAATTGACCTGCCAAATTATCACGAGCATTTCTATTCCGCCGCCAAAAAAGGCTATTCTGGCACGGCGATTTTCTCAAAAATTCCGCCCTTAAGTTGGCGCGACGGTTTTCCACCAAATATCATTGAACAATTTGATTTAACGGGCGATGAATACGGCAATCCTGCTGACGAAGGACGAATCATTACCGCTGAATTTGACGATTTTTGGGTTGTCAATTGCTATACTCCAAACTCAAAGGGGGATCTAAGTCGATTGGATTTGCGATATAAAAAATGGGATAAGGCAGTGTTGGATTATCTGGAAGAATTGGAATTGTCAAAGCCAGTCCTTTATTGCGGCGATATGAACGTGGCGCATCAGGAAATTGACTTGGCAAATCCAAAACCCAACGTCGGCAAGCACGGCTTCACCAATGAAGAGAGGGAAGGTTTCCAGAATTATTTGGATGCTGGATTTATCGACACTTTCCGGGCGGCTTTCCCCGAAAAAACTGGCGCGTACACTTGGTGGACGCATTGGGCGAACGCCAGAGCGCGAAATGTTGGTTGGCGGATTGACTATTGGCTAGCGTCGCGTGAAATTGCAAATCGCGTTACTAATCCACAAATTCATCCAGAACAAATGGGCAGCGATCATTGTCCGGTGAGCATTGAGGTAAATTTGTAATGGATATGAAATTTTGGCAAAAACAAGAACCAGGGAAGCCACTTTTTCCAGATGTCGAATGGAACAAACCAGAACGACGCGACCAAGCGGGAAAATTAGGAATTATCGGCGGTAACAAATTAGGATTTTTGGCGGTGGCAGAAGGTTATCAAGAATCCCTTAAAACCGGCGTGGGCGAGGCTCGTGTTTTACTGCCTGACGCCTTGAAAAAAAATGTTCCCGCGAATATGACCGACGTGTTATTCGCGTCGACAAACCAATCGGGCAGTCTGGCCAACGAAGCACTTGACGAGGCGTTGGCACTGGAAAGATGGGCGGACGTGTTGCTATTATGCGGCGACGCTGGACGGAATAGTCAAACGGCAATTGTCTACGAAGAATTGATCAAAAAGTCAGAAATTCCCGTCGTACTGACGCGAGACGCGATTGACCTTGTACAGAATAGTTTTCAGGAAATTCTGGACAATCCGCACGTGGTTTTCATAGCAAGTCTGGCGCAAGTTCAGAAAATATTCCGCGCAATTTTTTATCCAAAAATGATTACGTTCAGCATTCAATTGTCGCAGCTCGTCGAAGCGCTTCACAAATTCACCATCACATATCCCGTAACAATTTGCGTTTTTCATGCCGACAATTTAATAATCGCCCACAGCGGAGAAGTCGTCACCCAAAAATGGGACGCACCAATGGCAATTTGGCGGGGAACCGTCGGCGCCCGCGCCGCAAGCTACTTGATTTGGTCGCCGAAAGCGCCGCTAGCAGCAATCAGCACCGCTATCTGCAAAATGTAGCCTCGCATAAATATCCGCTTGACATTACGTACAATTAGTTGTATTATACTACCAAGCTTTCGCCGCGACTTGTCAAAGGGCGAAAGTAGCCCTTGGTCGTGAGTGAAGATACCTCTTGAAAGGAAGTGTCATGAAAAAAATCTGGATCGTACTCATCATGATTATCACGGTTATCGTGATCATCATCGCTCCCGCCCTGGTCGGGGCGGTAGTCGGAGCTTTGACCTCCTTCGCGCTCGGAGCAGAGATACTCCCCACAGCACTTATTGGAGCGCTGGGCGGTGCCTGCTCTGGGCTCGCATTCTTGATGAACGCGAAAGAGAACGGAGGGAAAGGTCTAGGGCTGTAAAGCCCGCAGAGAAGACAGCTCGCCTGGAAGGCTATAAAGCCTCGGTAGCGCCTTTCTGCGGGCTGTTTTCTTTGCATAAAAAAATCGCCCAAAATGGACGATTATCACCTGAAGCCGCCTCTGGTACCGCGGGCCGGACTTGAACCGGCACGAGCTATTGCTCACCAGATTTTGAGTCTAGCGCGTCTACCAATTCCGCCACCGCGGCACAAGAGAACGCTCCAAGCTACCGTATGATTGTAACACAACTAGCGATTTCTCACAAGCATGACTTTTATTTGATATCAATTTGACGTATAATGAAAGAAGTTATGTATCCGACGGATGATCAATCAAACGGTCGAGTGGGCATGCCGGTATCAGATCAGCGCCGATCTCTCACGCCGCCAACTCGCGACTCAGCAGCCTCACGAAATGCCGCTGCTGATGTTATTCGTGGTCAACTTGATGCAATTTATTCCAGAACAGAAGAGCAAAGTTCTGCGCCAGAAAAAGCTCAGCCGCAATCGTTTTCCGCTCAATTGCAATCAAAACCCGAAGTCCGATCAGAACAGCCCAAGACACAAATAGCCAAACCTCAGCAAGCTTCAATAACACCACAGCCAGAGCCGAAAAAAGACACCGTTAATCACGCTATGCGGACGGCACCGATTGCCCAAACCCAGATTCAGTCAGAGCCGCAAATTAGCAATTCCGCTACCGCAGACCAAACCACTCAAACTCAAAATTCAGCCATTCACACTCAAGTTTCGGCCGACCAATGGAAGCAATACCACAGTGCTTGGCAGAAATATTATCAGATGTATTACGAGCGTTACTATGCTGGTGATATTGCGGCAAAAAACCGTGAGATTTCTCGATTGACGAAGGAAAATCAGAATATCACGCCAGTAATCAGCGAAGACGAACCTCTGGACCCACAAAAAGCAGCCATAAAAGAACTTCGCAGTCAAATTCAGCAAAAGGTTCGCGACTCCGCAAATAAAGTGAAAAAATCTCGGCATTTCGTTCCGGCGATTGCTGGATTGTCGGTGCTATTAGTCTTCATGTTTTTGCAATATAACCGTATTATTTTCGGCGCGGTCGCAGCCTACACAACACCTGGCGCAATTAACCCACAAAATATCATTGTTGACGCCTCCACTGACGTAACCGTCGGACCTGAACCTAGGATTATCATCCCAAAAATTAACGTTGACGCGCCAGTTATTTACGGCGCCGCTAGTGACACGAAATCACAATCAAAAGCCATGGAGAAGGGAGTGGCTCACTTTTCAATTCCTGGCGCCAGTGCCGTGCCAGGCGAAGTCGGAAATGCCGTATTTGCCGCGCACTCCAGTAACGACGCTTTTGCTGGTGGCGATTATAAATTCGTTTTTGCTCAAAATGAAAAGCTGGTCAAGGGCGATATTATTTACATGAATTACAACGGGAAACGCTACACTTATAAAATAACATCAACAGAAGTCGTTATGCCAACTGAGGTCTCAAAAGTTCAGATTAATACAGATAAGCCAATGCTGACACTTGTAAGTTGTGTGCCTTTAGGAACCGCAGAAAAACGACTTCTTATCTTTGCGGAACAAATCAGCCCAGACCCAAGCAAAGCTACTGCGACATCAGAATCCAGCTCAAATCAGCAGCAAAGCAACAAGTCAAATATTCCAGGAAAACCCGAGCCGACTTTGCTTGAGAAATTATTCGGCGGTCGATAAACTAGCTATTTAATTAAATAGCCCAACAGATCCATTGTCCATATTCATTTTACTCAGGACAATTTTTCCAGAAGCGTTGGTCGTCAATCCGTAAACGTATCGCTGGTTCGAGGACAAAACAGAATCCAAACCAGGCTTAACGCTTATCAACGTATGAGCGTTCGTGCCGTCAAACTCGCGAATCTCCATTTTTCCCGACGCAGAAACGCTACGAATATAGAAGTTGTCAAGCCACTTCACTTCCTGCGCCACGCCAATATTAAACGCGCTCGACAATTCTTTACGCTCCAAATCGTAAGTCTGCAGTACCGCGCCGTTTTGTGTTACGATAAATCGCCCAGCATTGTCTATCGTTATGTTCGCGATCGCATTATCGGTTTTAATAATCTTCGCCGTTTTCAAGAACTCTTTTTGGCGGTCCTTAGAATCTGAAATTTCGCCTCTGTAAATTGTCATATTTTTACCATCAGCCAAAACCACGGTGTCTTTATTGAAATAGCGAGAAGTTCGAATTACTGGGGCAGAATCGGCAGCAAAAGTGCCAATCACAAATGGCTCTTTCCAATCTCGCTTCCAAATTCCTGCCACTTTTTTACCGTCAATAACAGCCAGGTAAGACAAACGATCATCGCCGTAAAGCTTGAAAGATTCGACGCCAGTCAAAATTGGACTGGAAATTGTCGAGCTATCAAGATCAACTCGCCTCAATTCGCCAGTTTCCTGCAAAGCGTAAGCCGTGTGCGCGCCAGTCCCCGCAAAGCCGATTTGCTTAATTCCAAAACCGGTCATCGCCGTTACGTCGGTAATTTTCTCTGGATTTTCTCTATCAAAAACCAACCACTGCACGCCAGTAGTGTTATTTTCCGCTGGATACGAATGCTTCACTAGCGCGTAACGAGAATCGCGGTCCCACTCCGACACGGTAAACGTATGATTGTCAGAAGACAGGGAATAGCCAGACAGAACGCTCGTACTTAACGTATGCTCCGTGAACTTTTCCTTATCTTTGTTCGTGTCGCGAATGTCGCCAATTGCCAGAATCGGAGTTTTATCCTTAACGCCAAATCCCATCAAGAAATTACCAGCTGGCGACAGAGAAACAGATTGTAGTGAATCGAACGTTTTTACCTCGGTAGTTTCGCGTTTTGTCGGAATCAATCTGGCGTAATTCAAATTCGTAACGGTATCAGATTTAATATTCAACGTTTTTTGCCACGGTTCGTATTTATCCAATTTCATCGAAAAAGTGTGTTTACCAGGAAGAACAGTGCTTTTCGTTGGAGTGCGGCGCAGCTCCATATCGTCAACATAAACCAGCGCCCCGCCAGGATGTGATTCATATTGGACAAGTCCAGTCTGTTGCAATTCTTTCGTATTCGGATCAAACGTATAGCCGAGCATTCTAAACGTCAAAAACGTAAGAAGAATTATAAGTGATAATGTCATCAGCGTGTACACAAAGGTCCGCCGCGCGAGCTCTTTAGTGCGATTCTTTTTCTGGTACATAATTACGAAAATTATAACATATTTTTACACTTGAAAAAACCTTAGGCGATTTGTAATATAATATACAGGAATAAACATTAGGGGGATTAATGGCAAGTAAAAACTACGTGGTTATCAATGGACGAGCTTACAATACTATTACCGGAATGGTAATGGATAATATTGACGTAAAAGAAACTGAGATAAAAAAAGAACAATCAATCAGTAAGCGCGGTACATCCGTATCAAATATTCACGCCGCACACGTTCAGAAATCCAGCACATTGAATCGTCGGCACGTTAAAATGCCGCAGCGTACGCCATTGGCCGCCAAGCCCCAGAAGGCTCGCGTCGACGTGAAACAGCATATCGCCGTGAAGAAGTTTTCTACGCCAATTGTCAGCAAACCGGCTCCTCAGAAAATTGCCATTAACCGCCCAGCCGAAGCTCACCCCGTTACTCGTCGCGCCCAACAAAGATCTCTTAGCGTTGATAATAAATTGCGAAAAGAACGCCAGCCTCTGGCTATGAATAACAATCCGCTTGTCGCTACGGCTCCGCAAAAAATAGAAAAGCCAGTCGCAAAAACCGCTCATCAATTGAAAAACGAAGCGATTGAGAAAGCTTTGTCGAATGAGATTATCAGCAATAAAAAAGCACGTCGACGCCAGAAAAAGGGCGGCGCATTACGTTGGTTGAATACGTTTTCTGTTGGTTTTGCAGTGATGCTACTCGGCGGCTATTTAACATACCTAAGCATGCCAAATATTTCCATAAAAATGGCAGCCGTTCAATCAGGAATTGATACCAAATATCCAGGCTACAAGCCAGACGGCTACGCGCTGAACGGCCCTATCAAATTCAAATCGGGCGAGGTCTCTATGAAATACGCCTACGCCGACGGAAGCTCAGGATATACCATAACCCAGCAAAAAAGCGGTTGGAATTCATCGGCAGTGAAAGAATTCTTCTCTGAAAAGCACAAGAATCCAAGCACCACAATGATCGACGGATTGACAATTTACAGCGGAGGAAAAGAAGCGGCTTGGGTAAACGGCGGAATCTTGTATCAAATCAGCGGCGACGCGAACCTCTCAAGCAGCCAAATTGAAAAAATTGCCACTAGTCTGTAACTCATCAGATAACGTGCTATAATTTACTCATGACTATTAGAACTCGTTTTGCGCCAAGTCCGACTGGCTATATTCACTTAGGCAACGTTCGCACCGCGCTATACACATACCTTGTCGCCAGAGCGTATCAGGGAGATTTCATCTTACGCATTGAAGACACGGACCAAGCTCGGTTCGTTGAAGGCGCGGAAGAAATGATTTTGGAAACTCTAAATTGGCTAGGACTGAATTGGGACGAGGGACCAACTCTTAACAATCCAAAAGAAGAGTCTGGCAATTTTGGCCCATATCACCAAACAGATCGCCGTGATATTTACATAAAATGGGCGAAGAAAATGATCAGCAAAGGACTAGCTTACGCCGATCCGTACACGCCTGAAGAAGTACAAGTTTTCCGCGACAAAGCCAAGGCTGAAAAACGAGCATTTTTATATCGCGACCATCGTCCAGAAAATCCGCCAGAGTGGCAACTTGGAATGCCGCTGCGCTTCAAAGTGCCGGAAATTAAGCGATATTCTTGGAAAGATGCCGTTATGGGCGAGTTGTCAGCCGGCCCAGAAGCTTTGGACGATTTTATTTTGATCAAAGCGGACGGTCTGCCAACCTACAATTTTGCACACATCATTGACGATTTCGAAATGCAAGTCACGCACGTGATTCGCGGCTCGGAATATATTGCCAGTACGCCTAAATATCTGTCGCTTTACGAAGCGCTTAAAATTGCACCACCAATTCTGGCGCACGTGCCACACATTATGGCGCCATCGGGAAATAAAAAACTTGGCAAGCGTGACGGCGCTAAAAGCGTAACTGAGTATCGATCAGAGGGAATTTTGCCAGAAGCGATGCTTAATTTCTTAGCGCAACTTGGCTGGAATGATGGCACGGAACAGGAAATTTTCAGTAAAGCTGAACTGATTGAAAAGTTCTCACTTGATCGCGTTCAAAAATCTGGCGCGCGATTTGACGAACAGCGACTCATTTGGCTGAATGGTCAATGGATCCGCTCGCTTAGCTTGGACGATCTTTATTCTCGCTGCCAATCATTCTGGGGCGAAGAAGCCAAAGACGCCGATGAATCTTACAAAAAGCGCGTTCTGGAATTGGCGCAAGATCGCTTGAAGACACTACAAGATTTACCAAAATTAACGAGCTATTTCTTCGTCGAGCCTGAAATTGACACGGAATTAATTGACGGAAATAAGCAACTCCGCAAATTGACCGACGACGAGCGACGAGATTTATTGTCAATTGCTCGCCAAGAATTCGAGAAAATTACAGATTGGACGCCAGAAACAATTCAGAATTGCCTTAATGAATTACTGGAAATGACAGGGCAGAAGCCGGGGATTTTGTTTAGTCTGGTGAGAATTGTAACGACGTGGGCGCCGTTTAGTCCGCAACTTAACGACACGCTGGCACTAATTGGCAAGGAAAAAACTCTACAAAGAATCGATAATTATCTACAAAAATAGTTTATTCGTGCGCCGAAAATGCTATACTAAGCATAAGCATGAATGTTGAAAAAATAGATAAATCAGGACAAAAAAAGAACGCCCACTGGGAGTCGTTCAAAGAATGGGTAAAAAAGCACATTCTGGCGATTGTACTCGTGGTGAGCGCGATGGTTATTGCTGGAGTTTTCATAATTGCAATTCATTCCATAAAATACGAGCAGACTGCTAGCGTGGAGCTGAAATTGCCAGCCAAAAAACCTGCGCCGAAGAAGTTTTATTCGCCGCTAACTGGCGTGGAAATCGCGAACGAAGCCGCCGCAAAGTTGCCCGTAACTGGCGTGATGATTGAGAATAGTCCAGCCGCCAGACCTCAGTCAGGACTGAAGAAAGCCGGCGTGGTTTACGAGGCCGTGGCGGAAGGCGGAATCACTAGGTTTTTGGCTCTGTATCAGGGAGAGAAACCTGCGCTAATCGGTCCAGTGCGAAGCTTAAGATTGTACTATTTAAGCTGGGCGGCACCATATCAAGCATCAATCGCGCACGTCGGCGGAAGTCCCAACGCTTTATCTCAAGTCAGAAACGGCAATTATCGCGACATCGACCAGTTCTTTAACGACGGATCATATTGGCGATCTCGCGACCGCTACGCGCCACACAACGTCTACACTTCAGGAGAAAAACTTGACCAATTGAACAGCGCAAAGGGCTATAACAATTCCGAATTCACCAGCTTCGCGCGAGCAGACGGCAAGCCTGTCGAATCGCCAAACGCCACATCTGTAAACATAAACCTCAGCGGGTCGCTTTATAACACATCATACGCTTACGACAAGGCGTCAAATTCTTACCTCAGGAGCATGGCTGGTGCGCCACACACTGACAGGGAAGATGGACAAATTGCTCCAAACACTGTCGTAGCTATGGAAGTTGGCGTTGAAGCTCGGGCTCAAAATTACGATGGCTACGAAGATATCAAAACGACAGGATCCGGCAAGGCTTACATCTTCCAAAATGGCACAGTCGCCACCGCCACTTGGTCAAAAGCGGACATAAATTCGCCGCTTAAATTGACAGACGAATCTGGAAAAGACGTCGCCTTAAATCGCGGACAAACATGGATTGCAGCCTTCACGCCAGGAAGGGGAAGTGTTTCATGGCAATAGATCCGGCATCTAAAACCTTGCGCGAGTACAAACAATATTATTACCGAAAAGTCATATTAGTCTTATTATCAGCGAGCGCCTGCATCATATTAGGACTGGGAATTGCACTCCACTTCACGGCAATTTCCATATTCCAGCTAAATTTCTGGATTATCATTTTAATTACCGCTATCTTGCAAATCCTATTTTCAATTTCTATCGTTAAAATCATCGCTGCGCCGCTTAATAAAATTCTGGCGGCACTTTCTCATAAAATTGGCGAACTAACCACCGACACTCCACCAAACCCCAACGATAAACGCTACGAAAAAACTGGATTTAAGACGGCGCTTCAGGCAATTTATGGCGATTATCAGCCAGAGCAAAAACCAGCTAGCGACAACGACAAGCCAAAAATCCCGCTCACCCAAGCTCTGAATCAAGCCAGCACTGGCGTAGTAATTCTTAATTCTAATCAGAAGATTATCTTCGCCAATTCCGCCGCCCCGATTTCCAGGAACGCAAAAGGCGAGGATTTTCTGGCACTTGATTTTCTAAACGAACTAAGTATTTCCGATTGGCTTCACGAAATCTCCAATGAGAAAATTAAAGCCGAGCGCCGTTGGCAACGCATTAGCACCAACCCCGACATCATCCAAAAAACGCGAATATTCGACATTGTGGCTTCATTTGAGAAAGGCGCCGCCGCCGAAACTGTCATTTTTCTCATCGACAAGTCTAAAGGGTATTTGCCAGAAGAAGAGGACCTTAATTTCATCTCATTTGCTGCTCACGAACTCCGCGGACCGATTACAGTTATTCGTGGATATCTGGATATTATCAACGAAGAGTTTGCTGGACGATTGCAGGGCGACGAAAGGCAACTTCTTGACAGGTTGGTCGTTTCGTCCAATCGCTTGTCTAGCTACATCGACAATATTCTTAACGTCGCCAGATATGATAGGCATCACTTGAAGGTTTATTTATTAGAAGACACTGTCGCTAATATTTACGCCTCGATTGCCGATGATATGCAGCTTCGCGCCTCGACTCAACACAGAATGCTCAGCGTCAATATTCCAGATGATCTGCCGACAGTAGCCGCTGATCACGGAAGTATCGGGGAAGTGATTGGTAATCTAATTGACAATGCCATTAAATACAGTTTTGAGGGCGGGTCCGTAACCGTTTCCGCAGAGAAAAAAGGCGACTTCGTGGAAGTGTCTGTCGCTGATAACGGAATTGGTATGCCGGCGAATGTCGTGGACAATTTGTTCCACAAGTTCTATCGATCACACAGATCACGCGAGGCCGTGGCTGGAACGGGAATTGGGCTTTATATTTGTAAAGCCTTTGTCGAATCTCACGGCGGCTCGATAATCGCTCGATCCCGCGAAAACGAAGGATCGGTCTTCTCGTTCACTTTGCCAATTTATGCTACAGTTAAAGACAAATTGCTAGAAGACGGGCAGTTGAATAATCAATTGATACGAAAGGGTGGCGGCTGGATAAAAAATCACGCTATGTATAAGGGCTAGGAGGAATTATGATAAAGACAATTTTATGCGTGGAAGATGACCGATTTATTGGCGAAATGTACGTCAGAAGTCTGCAAAAAGCGGGATATGACGTGACGTGGGTGGTCGACGGGAATGACGGGCTAGTGGCGGCGCGCAACCAGAACTTTGACTTGATAATCTTAGATTTGATGCTACCAGAGCAGCGTGGCGACCAGATTTTAGACGCGCTGAGAAATAACAATGTCGATTTGGTTCCGAATAGCAAGATTTTGATTATGACCAATTTTGAACAGGACGAAGCTTCGCGCAAATCCGTTATGAGCCGCGTTGACGGTTACTTGATTAAAGCCGACATTACACCGCGGAATTTGATAGATGTCGTCAAACAGATGAGTAGTGATAACTAAATATTTTGACATGACGAAAAATGAAGCTTAGGATATTCACACAGAATATCTGAACTGTAAATGATTCAAGACAATAAAAAAGAGCCTCTTACGGACTCTAAAATGACATTCTTGGTGACCCCACCGGGAATCGAACCCGGGTTGCCAGGATGAGAACCTGGTGTCCTAACCGCTAGACGATAGGGCCGTAACTCCATGGATTATACCATGAAAAGGAAAGACTTGTCTACTTTTTCTCTATGTTAGACGTCGACTTTTTATGATAAGACAGTACAGCCCAAGAACAGTAAATTACAGACACAACAATAAGTAAAGGGATAAACACAACAAACGAAACCATCACAGCGCCACCAAGTGCAAGTATAGTATATTGTATATTGTAGATAAAGTAAATCAATGCGAACATCAGAGCAATCCCTATACATGTCAACGGAATAATTGTCATCCCTCCCATAACTCTATCTGTTACCCAATATTGCCTAAATATACACATTTTAATCATAACAATCGACAACACTAAGCTATAGACTATAAAAGCAATACGTATAAACTCAGGCAAGATATAATAGATAACATTAAGTATAACATCCCTAGAATTAGGGTCATCTTCTATCATTACACTTACTAATGCAATACAAAACGTCACGAAAGCAATTGTAATTCCGATGGTCCTTTCTTTATCTGCTTTCACAGTAGGCAAGGGCTCTGCAACAACTGGAGCTTCCGTAAAAGTTAATTGCTTCTTCATATCTTCAGCTCCAGGTGAAGCGATTGGCGCGTTATCCGTAGGGTTGTTTTGATTATTATATTGATCATTATTCATAAATTATTCTCCTGACTATTATATTTTCAAATTATTATCCCATCGCAATTAATAAAGGAATCAGTATTGTAAGCAAGACGATAATCGCAATAACGGTAATGATCATAGGCTTGATCCACTTATATGAAAGTGGTTGATTCGTGTAATGCTCCGTATAATCTGGCTGACGTTTTTCCATGCTCTCTTCGATGAGCTTTGTGCGACGGCTTCCTGCGTAACACGACACTGTAATCCAAGAGACATACGCTAGCGTCACCAGCGGGCTAACTAAGACGACAAGTTTTAAAACCAAGAATGTCAAAGATATAGGAAGCCATATTATTGAATATTTATCTTCCATATCAGCTGACATATACAAAAAAAGGCGTAATCGCGTAAAAAATCATAGTGGTAAAAAATGAGTTAACTACTTTGCCGTTTTTCACTAGATAATCCGCAATCCAATAGCGCCCAGATTTATACCAATAAATCGAAATGCAGATAAGTATCCCTATAATCATAGCTGCAATAGGAAATATAACCCCAACAAGCGACGCTAATCCAGCATACAGTACATCACGACTATCAAATACAACAATAGCAAAAAACACCGGCACAAGAAGACAGAGAATTATGTAAATTATGGTGTATAAAAAGGCGTGCTTTTTCTCTATTTTTCCGTCAGTAATCGTCATATTAATGGCATATCGTCGCACTGACGCTTCATTAATAATCTCCAGAGCGGAAGCAAAAGCAGCGACAGGAGAGAGAAGGAGCGTAAATATTGTCATAGGTCTATCATACCCCCAGAGCAACGTTAAGAATATCACTACAGCTATTGCAGCATAAAGAGCAGCCTTGGGACTATTCTTCACCGCCCGGTCGATGAAATGGTAACGCCCTTTTTTATATTGTACAAGTACAGATCCAGCCAAAAATAGAGAGCTATATATAACACCAATGGACAAAAATTCAGTAGCTAAGAAAACGCTATAATTCTCAAAATTATTACCACGATTACTTAGCCCCTGTGCAAAAATATAAATCCCCGCAAATATCGCAATCACAGAAATAATCACATAAAATACTGCATACTTAAATGCTTTACTCTTATCAAACGAAGGACCCATGGCTACTGAGGATTCCATAGAAGTTTGTTGATCTTTTACATTTTCAGCATTAGACAGGGTGGGCGATTCATTATTTGTGAGATTATTATTTTGATTCCGATCCAAATCATTATTCATGCAATTACTATACCACATAACTCTTGAGATTTTCCTGAAAATTCGCCATAATAAAAGCATGAAAAAGGGCGGGATTTACTTTAAGCCTCACGCAATTTCCAGATTTTGGCTAAGGAGATTGTGTGAAGTTGCATTACTGAGCTGTTTCACAATCATTCTTTTATACGCATGGGCGCGATTTATACCGACCGGCTATCAATTGCCCATCGGATTATCTGTCTCAGACTTAGCGGCTGGCGTGGCAGGAATCGGCAGCTTAATTGTGCTGATTTTATGTTTTTGGCTTCCCAGAAAACATGAAACTGGAATCGGGATTTTCGTATATTTGTTAACCGTCGCCGTCGCCGCAACCACCATAATTACCAGCGGCGGAGTCGTTTCGCCATTCCTGGTTATGTGGATTATCGTGGCAATTTTCGCAGGATTTTTCGGCGCAATAATCTCAGGAATAATGGGGATTTTGGTTATTTTACAGATTATAGCCACCAGTGTTCAACAGGGAATAAACATGCAATTCATCATCGGCTACCTATTCTTCGGATTTTTGCCTTTGATTTTTAGCCTTGTTTTATGGATTCGCCGCCAAAAAGCTGATGACAATACGTCCAATCTGGAGAATAGACTTTCCGCAGTTGAGAGCAAGTCTGACGTAGTGATTAATGCCATCGACGACGGCGTTTTGGCTATTTCCAAAGACGGCAACATCGAACTGATAAACCCATCCGCCCAACAAATCATCGGCTGGGACCAAGGCGACGCGCTCGGGCTTAATTGGAAAAGCGTCTTAAAACTCGTTACCTCAGACGGAAAAGACGTAGAGGACCTCGATAATCCAATAGCCCAGTCCTTATCAAAAAACCAGCCAACGCACAACGATAAATTATTCCTATTGACCAGCTCTGAAAAACGCATTTTAGTATCAATCGTCAGCTCTCCAGTCGGCACGGACGGCGAAGGAATCATCGTAGTTTTCCGCGACATCACCAAAGAAAAAGCCGAGGAGCGCGAGCAGGCCGAGTTTATTTCCACCGCCAGCCACGAGATGCGTACGCCAGTTGCGTCAATTGAGGGCTATTTGGGTCTGGCGTTAAATCCAGCCACCGCTCACATCGACGAGAAAGCCCGCGACTTCATCACCAAGGCTCACAAATCGGCGCAGCATCTGGGGCGCTTATTCCAAGATCTCCTCGACATTAGCAAAGTTGAAGACGGGCGAATGAAAAATAACCCGAAGATCATCAACGTGAACGAATTTTTGAAGGATATTTTTGATGGTTTAGCGACGAAAGCTAATGAAAAGCAGCTCAATTATATCTTTATGCCAGACATAATTAATGAAGGTAAAGAGAAGTCATTGCAGCCGATTTTTTATGCCAATATTGACCCCGACCATTTTAGGGAAGTCGTCAGCAATTTGATTGAAAATGCCATCAAGTACACGCCATCGGGCGAAGTTGTCGTCAATGTTACCGGCGACGATAAACAGATTTCTGTAAGCGTGAAGGATAGTGGCATCGGCATTCCAGCCGAAGATATTCCGCATTTATTCCAGAAATTTTATCGGGTGGACAATTCTGACACGCGAGAGATTGGCGGAACTGGCTTGGGGCTATATTTGAGCCGCCGCTTGGCCGAGGCGATGTCTGGAAACTTGCGAGTTGAAAGCAAGTATAAAGAGGGAAGTACTTTCTATCTGGAAATTCCTCGTATGAATAGTTCGGAAGCCAAGCAGCGATTAGAATCTGCAGAAGCTGAAAAGTCCGAATATAAAACGCCGGATTCTTTGGCTTCAGAAAAAATTGAAACTACCACAGAAGAGAAGACGGAGGATGCCACAGCTGAAAATAGTAGCGAGATTGTCAATTCAGATCCAGTCGCAATCGCAACTCCAGAAAATCCAGCTCCAGCCGTACCGACGACTCCAGTAGTCCAGCCAGGAATTCCACAACCAGCCAGAAATTCTTCTGAGCCGACGCTAGCTGAAATTGAGGAAGAATTGCGAAGAAAACGTCAGCAATTGTCCATACCTGGTCGCGAATAATAGCCATAAGGGCTATGGATTTTTTGTCAAAACTTCAGTATAGTATAAACATATGACAAAAATTTTATTGGTTGAGGACGACAAAAGTTTACGCGAAATTTACGGCGTACGACTTTTGGCGGAGGGCTACGATATCGTTTCGGCGGGCGACGGAGAAGAAGCTCTAGCCATGGCAATTAAAGAACGTCCGCGATTAATTTTAAGCGACGTGATGATGCCAAAAATCTCTGGCTTTGATATGCTGGACATTTTACGCTCAACGACAGAAACAAAAGACGTTAAAGTTATTATTATGACCGCGCTATCCTCAGAAGATCAGCGAAAACGCGGCGAGCAACTTGGCGCTGATAAATACTTGGTGAAGTCTCAGGTGGGAATAGAGGACGTCGTGAGGGCAGTTCACGAGACCTTGGGAGATCTTCCAGGAGTCGGCACAAATCCAGTGCCGGTTTCACAACCAGCTCATACATATGAGCCAGCCACTCCAACACCTCAGCCAACTCCAGAAGCGCCGCAGCCAGTTACTAGACCTGATATTTCTTCATTGTCACCGCAACCAGCCGCCCCCGCTGCAGCACCAACAACTCCTGCAGTGAATCCACTTATACAACAACATCCGCAACAGGTATTCGCTCCGGCGCCGCAGCCGCTACCTCAACCAGCGCAAACTCCAGCGCCGCAATCAATTCCGATGCCTCAGCCGACAACCCTGCCGCAGCCTATGGCGCCATTTTCATCACCTGCGCCGCGACCCTCAGGGCTTGGTGACCGCATTATTCAACCTTTACCGGCTGACGATTCTCAGAATTCTGTAGATATTTCCAAGCTTATGGCAGAAGAATTAGACAATACACAGAGAATTTCTCAACCAACTCCAGAACCTCAACCAGTGCAGGCTCCAGCAGCGCCGCAGCCAATTCCGACGCCTCAGCCAGCACTAAATCCTATTGAACAGGTTAACTCAACGCCTCTCACCCAAGCACAACCTCAGGAGCAAAGCATCCCACATCAACCATCAGAAACTTCTCAGTCGCCACAATTTCCACCGATAAATCCACAACAATGATAAGCCCAGACACAAATCAAGAATCTTGGCGCCTCAACAAATTCGTGGCGCTTTGCTTGGGTGTTTCCAGGCGGAAGGCTGACGAATTGATAGAGAAGGGAAAGATTACTATTGACGGTCAGCCCGCCAGATTGGGTCAACAAATTTCTGACACAAATAAAATTTCCTATAACGGCAAATTGCTAGAATTACAGTCCAAACAACTCATCATCCTACATAAACCAACAGGATACTTATGTTCGCGCGCTTCTCAGGGCGGCGTTCCGACAATCTACAAATTGCTACCGAAGAATCTTCACCACTTAAAACCTGTTGGTCGCCTGGACAAAGACAGTTCTGGGCTGATTCTCATGACGAACGACGGCGATTTTGCTCACAGCATGACACATCCGTCGTTTTATAAGATTAAGCGATATCTCGTTACAATTGACAAACCACTACAGCCGCTTCACCGACAAATGATCAATGATTTTGGCGTGCAGCTTCCTGACGGACGCAGTCAATTGACGCTAGAAAGACAACACGAAGGTGATGATTGTCGCTGGATAGTCGAGATGAGCGAGGGAAGAAATCGTCAAATCCGGCGAACTTTCGATGCGTTAGGCTACACTGTTAAAAAACTCCACAGAACAAACTTTGGCAATTATTCGCTCGGCGACCTCAAGAGAGGCGAATGGCGAGAAGATAAATTCACGAATTCATAATTTACTCCGCGACTATTTACATTTTACGTTAAATATTGTAATATAGCTTTTATGCTAAATTTGACAGAAAGTGTAATTGTAAAATGGAAACGCTAGGGCGCGAATCTGAACCCTTGTCCTCAGAAAAACTAAGAGCAGTCATAAGTAACCTTAAGGACGAAAGATCGAATACCATAGAAAAATTGTTCTACGAAAAGGATAAGTCCAAGATTTTACCAAAATTCCTAGAAAACCAGATCTACGCTTACATCGAACTCATTAAAGAGGTTGAGAAACGTACTAAGAAATTTAAATATCCTATATCCGTAGCGTTCAAAGATGACGACAATAACGTTTACTATTGCATAAATAACCCCGAAGAAAATTGCTACATAACACTTTACCCAAATCCAATTAACGAACAATCTCCAAAAGCCTACATCCACAATTACGCCAGAGAATATGATAACGAGAGCGAGGAGTACAAACTAGTCGTAGCCGAACCTGAGAAGTTCACAATAGAAAATAACCCGAATTATTTTACGGATTTCCTAAAAATAATTCGTCCGTGCGAGGCTTACATAAACAGTGTGCTCGCCAAAATGTCTTAAAACTGCTATAATATACAATCATGTCTAAACTACCAACAGTCGCCATCATCGGGCAAGCCAACGTCGGCAAAAGCTCACTATTTAATCGCTTGACGCGCTCTCGCACGGCCATCGTCGCCAGGGAAGCTGGCACGACACGCGACAATGTCGTTGGTAAAGTCTCGTACAAACGACGCAGCGTAGATTCTGCGCCGTCAGATGACTATTCGCAATTTTGGCTCATCGATACAGCCGGACTGAAAACTGCCGAGGACGAATTTGAGGCGACCATTCAGGACCAAATCGCTGATGCTTCCGCCGCCGCTGACGTAATCCTCGTAACCGTCGACTCCACCGCATACCCTTCTGACGCCGATCGACAATTGGCCAAAAAAGCCCTAAAAAGTGGCAAGCCAGTCATTCTAATCGCCAATAAAGCAGACTTAAAAGGCTCTCTTTCTATCGACGAATTCAAGCGACTCGGCATTAAAAACATCATAAAAACTTCCGCCGAACACAGCATTGGTATTTCGGAGCTTCTTGATAGCATTGCCGAACTTATTCCGCCAGCCACCGAAACCGCGCCTGATGATATCATCCGCGTCGCGCTAATTGGTCGCCCAAACGTCGGCAAAAGTAATCTGTTCAATACTTTGGCAGGCAAGCAGCAAGCCATCGTCGCCAACGTCGCCGGCACAACTCGCGATGTAAACCGCGTTCAAGTTCGTTATCACGGTCAGACAATTGAGCTGCTCGATACCGCTGGAGTTCGCCGCCAAGGAAAGCAGGAAACTGGAATTGAGAAGTTCTCAGTTCTCCGCACCATGCAAGCCATCAACGAAGCCGACGTTTGTCTGCTTCTTATGGACGTCAATGAGCTTAACGTTCAATTGGATCAGCGCCTAGCTGGAATTATTGACGAGGCGGGCAAGGGGCTTGTTCTGGTCGTCAGTAAATGGGATTCTGTCGAAGGCAAGGATGCTTACACACACGATGAAATCGCACCACAAATCAGCTATAACTTCAAGTTCACACCGTACGCGCCATTGATATTCACCTCTTCCGTCACTGGGCAGAATGTCGCTAAATTGTTTGACCTGGCGCTTGATATTTATAAGCGTCGTCGCCAAGAATGTAAAACTCGTGCCTTAAACGACATTTTACAGAAAGCCATCGCCGCACATCCGCCAGCTGGTCTGAAAAATTCGCATCCGAAACTGCGCTACATTGTCCAGACGGACGTTGCTCCGCCGTGGTTTGTTATATACGGTAGCAATCTGAAATTCGTCCACTGGAGTTACAAACGTTATCTGGAGCGAACTCTGCGTGAAGCTTTCAATTTTGCAGGAACGCCAATTAAAATGTCTTTCCGTGACGAAAAGCAATTAAAAGCCAACCATGAACGCGTTGCTCGCGGCCTAGCGCCAGTCACCAAAGCCTACAAGCAGGCCAAAAACGCCGAAAAACTCGCTTAATCCTATTTTTACGCCAATTTATCTTGACTTAAATATTATAGCGTGATATAAATAACATTGGCTTTCATTGACAAGTTGAGCAAATCCTTGTCTGAAAGCGTACTTTGACAAGCCGACTAACCTTTGAAAGAGGTGTATAGCATGCACACAGACATGCACACAGACATTACGGTAGTGTATCGTCCCAAAAAAGGGGTTATAGCTTGGCTCTTCAGGAGGGCCATGCCTCAGGACACTAGGCCAACCTTTGTCTGGTCTAGACTCGTCACTGAGATTGAGAATGCCGGATACTTCAGCAGACGAAAGTTCTGTGTGGTTGCGGTAGGGCTAATTATCATGACAATCGCCACGATAAAGATGCTCCTATTCATCCCTGGACTGAATCAGTCCGTAGTTAGTCTTCTAACTCGCGGGCTTGAGACCTTCCTTCCCACAGGATGGGCAACGGTAACTGCCTGGACTGTTGGTATGGCAGGAGGAGTTTTCCTCATGGGAGACTTCACGAACTACACGCCATCACAGAAGTTCCTTCACAAAATCAAAGCTACCAGATGCGAGGTATACAATACCATATTGTTTCTCGCACTACTGGAAGAGCAAGCTTTTCGCTCCGGAAGCGAGAGGTGGAACTGGCGCGAACGAGTGCGCGCTAGCGTGTGTTTTGGGCTCCTGCACATCACAAATATCTGGTACAGTTTCGCGGCGGGTATCGCCCTGTCCGCTACTGGATTTGGATTTCTGCTGGTGTATTTGTGGTACTACCGCAAATACCGTAACCAGATTATAGCTACGGCGGCAGCTGCGACTGTGCATGCATTGTATAATGCCATAGCCCTCAGTCTCATTACTGTTGTAGTAGCAGTCTACTTGGCGATCGATATTGCCAAGCTGCTGTAGTCTCCTGCGAACCTCTGTCAAAGTCTCTGCTTGTCATGTTCGCTCCATAGATGCGCGTCTATGCTGATGAGTCGGAAACGACGAAAGCGAACTTTATTCAAACATCATCAATTGCGCAGACAAAACCTCACGCGTAATTTCGTCCGCACGCTCACCAATTAACACAATTTTTGCTGGCTCTTCCGCCGCGGAATTAGCTATTTGAATCTGATTTTCCGTTGCCTCCAAATGATGCCGCACGCCATTATCATCAATAAAACAACCCTTCATTCGCCTAAGTTTATAAGCGTCAAAAAGTTCCGGCCAAATTTTTTCCAGAGTCGCCGCAGCAATTTTCATACCAGAAACATCCAGCACGGCATATGTCGGATTGTCCGGCACCGCCAATTCGCCGTCATACTTATCAAAAAACGTTAGTAGTCCCGACGGCGTGGTTAATTTACTTAGGTCAAACCGACCATGTGGTGCGCTGAGCACCTTGGCGTAGGGTAGGATGCGCAATTTTTCCTCGTACTCGGCGCGTTCATTTTCACCTAGCAAATCTTCTTTGGTCACTAAAATCATATCAGCCGCCTGCAACTCAATTTCATGCGCCGGCTCAATTCCGCGCAAAATCTCATGTGCGTCAATAACATAAAAACTCTGCGCCAACTCGTACTTATTGAATATTTGTGCATTAATCAACTTCTCGACCAAATTCATCGTTCGCGCCACACCAGTCGCCTCAATAAACACCGGAGCAGGGGAATTGCGACAAAAGTCAAGTAACATTCGTGTCAATGCGTGCTTCGACGAGCAACAAACACAATCGCCAGCCAAAGTCGTCACAATATCCGCCAACTTTTCCAATCGATAACCGTCAACATTTTCATTAGCATATTCATTCTCAATCACCCGAGAGCCCTTATAGTCACTTTGTTGCAATAAGAATTCAAGGACACTAGTTTTCCCAGCGCCCAACGAGCCGTTCACCAAATACAACGGAACTTTATCGATAATCGCTCGCCCATCATCAAACGGCGCATTAATGCTAAATTCCAGATCATCATCGCGTTTTGCCATATGCTTATTATACGTCATTTTCACAAGGTGATATACTAAGTCTATGAAAGTCATCTTAGCGTTGGGAAATCCAGGCGAAAAATACACAAACACGAGGCATAATGCTGGGTTTTTGGCTATTGATAAATTTGCATCAGAGAATAATGCAGTTTTTTGCAATAAGCCAAAATTTTCCGCAGATATTGCCGAAACAAACATTTCTGGAGAAAAAATCCTACTAGTTAAGCCAACTACTTTTTACAACGAGGTTGGAATTTCCGCCCGAGCAATCTTAGATTTTTACAAATTGACATTGGACGATTTACTAATTATTCACGACGACACAGCGCTGGACTTCGGCAAAATTCGAACCCGCAAAGGTGGACGAGACGCGGGCAGTAACGGATTAAAATCCCTTCACGCTCACGTCGGATCAGATTTTTGGCATATTCGTATTGGTACAGATAATTTGCTCAGACGCCAAGTTGGTGACGTAGATTTTGTCCTAGGCAAGTTCAACTCAGACGAGCAAAAAATTCTCCAAAGCTGGATATTGCCCGAATCAATTAATTTGATCGAGAAATTTATTAACGGAACTATCGAGCCGTTCAGTATAAAATATTAAACCAGATTCTAGCGTCGTTTTCGCGGCACAATTTTTGAAGCGCCGCTCTTCAATTGCTCTTCGGCTTGATGCAACTTCGCTGCAGCAGCTTCTTGAAGATTGATCGATCGGGCTTCCAATATGCTACTACCGACCGCCAAACTCACGAACAATAAGCCCAAGCCACCCGTCGCCCATTCCGGCAATTCCAAGTGGAATAATTTGGCAATCATCATCATGCCGAGTGCCATAATTGCCCAGTGAGCGCCATTTTCCAAATATTTATATTTGCTAAGCGCGCCTGTTCGTAACAAATATACGGTTAGCGATCGGACCCAAATCGCTCCAGCGCCCAGTCCAGCCACGATCAGTAGCACGCTGTTGGTAATGGCGAACGCACCAATCACACCGTCAAAACTAAAACTGGCGTCCAGAACTTCCAAATATAACAAGCTAGCGAACGCCGCCCAGCCAGTTTTAATCTTAACGGATTTTGCGTCATCTTCATGGAAAAATGACCCAAATAGCTCCAATCCGATATGCAGCACAATTCCAAGCACTGCCGAAATCAGCACCAGAGATTTATGCGGCGCCTCGACCGTAAAATACAAAACAGCCGCCACGCTAAGCATTATGCACACCTTAAAATTCTCAAATCGCCCAGCCTTCGCCAAAATCGGCTCAACGTGTCGCATCCAGTGAACACGCTTGTTGTAATCGATGAAATAGCTAAGCCCAATCATAATCAAAAACGCACCACCAAACGCGTCAATCATCGGCGACGCCTCGTGCAGGATTTTGCCGTATTCAACAGGCTTATGAAGCGCCAGATTGACAACATCCATAAATCCGTGGCCGCTCGCAATCATCACGATAGCAATTGGCAATATAAATCGAACGACAAACACCGCCACAAATATGCCAGCCGTCAGGAAGACTTTCTGCCAAACTTGGCTCATTCCCGCCAAAACCTTGCTATTTATCACCGCGTTGTCGAAGCTAAACGTAACTTCCAAAACCACCAAAATAGTAAATAGCCAAAGACCGCTAACGCCCATATGGCTAAAAATCAAGCTACCCAAACCTAAGGTCAATAGAACCGAAAACCAGAAAATCCGAAACGGATGATGTGAATGTAAAAGATGTTTCATATTGATTTAGTATAGCATAAGCATGGAGTATAATTTTATATATGGCACAAAAATCGCCAGATGGTCGCATAAAAAAGTTTTTATCAGCCAACAGCGAATTGATCGGTTGGGTGGTTTTTGGCGCCCTTATAATTTCTATTTATCAATTCAGCTCACGATTCGGCGTTATGTTATTAAACGGAGAATTTGCAGAATGGTGCAATAAATTACTTCCGTCATTACAAGATTTCATCACGCTGACGCTAAGCGTAATCGTCGAGGCGGTCCCATTTTTAATTTTAGGAATTATCATATCCGCGCTTATCAGGTACTTTTTATCATCAAAAGATGTCTTCAAAATGTTACCAAAAAACGCCTTTCTTCGACGAATTACACTCTCTATGATCGGGCTAATTTTACCTGTATGCGAATGTGGCAACGTGCCAATTGCACGCAGCTTAATAGCAAATGGATTAAAACCTGCCGACGTTATTAGCTTTCTTTTCGCCGCGCCAATCATAAACCCGATAACCATAATTTCAACCATGACCGCCTTCAGTTTTGACACCCGAATGGTTTGGTTGCGAATTATTTTTGCGCTAATTATCGTACAAATAACCGCTTTTATCGTCAGCTTTTTTAAGGAAGATTCCATCATCAATCCAGAGTTTGAAAAACTTTGCCACCCTCATAGTCACGATTCAAAATTATCAAACATATTCAGTTCATCACGTAATGAATTCTGGCAATTATTTACTATGTTGGTCTTAGGTGCTAGCATCGCAGCCGCCACACAAATCTTCGTTCCGCGATTCATCATAAACGCTGTCGGCGGCGACATTTTCTTATCAGTCATATCCATGATCACGCTAAGCTTCGTCATCTCGATATGCTCCAGCATCGACGCGTTCTTCGCATTGGCTTACGTGCGAGACTTCACAACAGGTTCAATTTTATCTTTCTTGCTATTCGGACCGATGATAGACATTAAAATGATTACGCTATTGAAGACAACTTTTCGCTGGAAATTTATTGCAACAATCACCTTAACTGTATTCATCTTATCTCTAATTGTCGGGCTGGGAGTTAATTTATATGTACGCTAACCTTGCAAAATCAATTGGCGGAATTGTCGTTTGCGCATATATTTTGCTATTAGCTTGGCGCGACCAACTCGGCTTTTACGTTCATCCACGCTATCACACATTCGCGGTCGTAATTAGCGTAATCGGCGTTATACTTTTGCTTATTGATATAATGTTGCAATTAAAAAATAAACCCGCAAAAGACAAAACTAGAATTAGCTTGAAAAAAATTACCCCGATATCTTACTTTGCAATAATTATATTATCAGTCGGCTACATATTGCCACCAAAATCACTCTCCCCGAGCAGCCTCGCACAAAAAGAAAGTCCTGCGATTATTGAACCTGAAAGCCGCTGCGAAGCACCTCAACCGAAAGAGAACTCTTCTACAATCTCAATAAATCGCTGGAAAACCGCTATAAATTCTTGCAAAGAGGCCGCTTATTTTAACGGCAAAGATATCACCATTACTGGCTTCGTTTCAAATGATCTGTTAAAAAACTACGGCTATAATTATTTCAATATTGCCAGATATGTCATAAGTTGCTGCACTGTTGACAGCGTGCCTATGAAAATCCTGGTCGAGAAAAACTTTTCGACAGACTACACAGACGGAACATGGCTAATCGTCAAGGGTAAATTGTCGCAAAAAATCGTTAATAGTCAAGCTGAATACGTCATAACCGACGCACACATCACAAAAATCAACCAGCCTAAATATCCTTATGAATTACTCGGACTGTAAGCCTATTGCACACTTGTTGCAATAAGTTATAAACTATTGATAGCACTATGCTAAATGAAATATTTGAACGCCATAATCTTCGCCTGACGAAACCACGCCAGCAAGTATTTGATATCCTACAAAATTCAGACGTACCTCTTACGGTCGGTGATATTGCGAAAAACTGCAAAAACATTAACCGTGCCAGCATTTACCGTACGCTGCTGATGTTCGATAATCTGAACATTATAAACACCATAACTATTGGCTGGAAGAATTATTACGAGTTGGCGGAACCTTTTATACCACATCATCACCATCTATACTGTATCAATTGTCAAAATGCCGAACCTATACAATCGCAAGAACTCGAAAAGCTCATAGATCTTATGGGTAAAAAACATAATTTCATAGTCACAAAACACCACTTTGAGCTGGAAGGTATTTGCGAAAAGTGCCGACATATTATAGAAAATAAATAATTTTTCCCAACAAAAAAGCGCCAGGTAAGGGTGGGCATCACCTGACGCTTTTTTACCCTTCAACCCACCCGAGCTACCGTATCAGTGAAGCGTCGCGACTAAAACTCCAAAAGTCCGCGCCTGATGACTATCAATACAATTTCGTACTCACATTAACAGATGTCGCCTTTGAAAAAGGGTAGTTAAAGGGGTTAGTATGCGCGTAACGTTGAACCGCAAAAAGTGGAGGGTAAGAATACTTAATGCCATTGCGCGCAACCTAACATATAGTTAGAATAGGGGGTATAAGGTGCGTTTGGTTAATGACTACTTAACCAATCGTCCTTGATTATAGCAAACATTTGACAAAGTGTCAATACTTTTTACCACATTTTTTATGGAAATCAATAGAATTACACCAGATGAGCATATTTTCTCCCAGAGATTAGCACATATTGCCAATCCACCAAAAAGCTTATGTTATATGGGAAAATTGCCAGAAACAAATGCGCCCGTCGTATCAATCGTCGGGTCCCGCAAGCCGTCTGCCTACGGAAAAGAAGTCACCGAGCGATTGGCAACAGATCTGGCAAAAGCTGGGTGTGTAATCGTGAGCGGGCTGGCGCTAGGAGTGGACTGCATTGCCCAAAAAGCTGCGATTGAAGCTGGCGGAACGGTCGTGGCAGTTGTTCCAAACGAGCTTCCTGATATTTCACCGCGGACCAATTATCAACTAGCCATGAGCATCATAGAGCAGGGCGGCGCGGTCGTTTCAGAATGGATGAAGGGCGATAATAAAATAGTCAATCGTTGGAGTTTTTTAGAGCGCAATCGACTAGTTAGTGGGCTGGCTGACGGAATTATTATCACCGAAGCCGCCGAGCGAAGCGGCACGCTAAACACCGCCTCTCACGCACTAAATCAGGGAAGAGATTTGTTTGTAGTTCCCGGAAACATAACCAGCCCACTGTCGGCGGGTTGTAATACTTTATTAAAACAAGGGGCGTATTTGGTGACAGACGCCGACGATGTTTTGTCGATCATCGCGCCAGAAAAATTGCAAAAAGACAACGGTCAAGAATTAGCGACCAGCGCAACAATTGAAGAAGCGATTATTATAAAACTCATCTCAGAAGGGCTGCGTGACGGCGATGAAATCCAACAAAAATCAGGATTATCCGCGTCAGACTTCGCCGCGGCGTTAACTATGCTAGAAATCAACGGAGTGATTAAGCCTCTCGGGGCGAATAACTGGACGTTACGATAATATTGCTATTTTGACAAATTGATGTTATTATACGAACTATGAAAAAAGCCCGAGAAACATCTCCTACCGTCCATAAAGTCGCCAAAGACGTTTTTACCATCCCTAATTTGATAAGCGTGACTGGCGCCGCTTTAGCGATGCACGGATCTGAGAAAATCGATACACCTGAAGGGCTGGCGGAATGCGCGGTCGGGCGATTAGCCGACGTTCTGGACGGCAAAATAGCACGCATGACAGGGCAGACTAGCAATTTTGGAGCAGCCTTAGATGCCATAACAGACAAAATAGTTATGGCAAAAATCCTCTATGAAATGGATAAAAAAGGGTTGGCTCCAAAGCGTGTCCTTGGTACTGTTGCGATATTAAACTCGATAAACGCCGTGGCTACTGGAATTGCTAATTTACGTAGCGAGGAGAAAGCTGAAACTCGACCGACCAAATCAGGGAAGGTGGGGCTAGCTATGGAAACGGCAGCCTTAGTCGCTTATGCCGCCGCCGAATTAGTCGACAAACGAACCGATAATCCAAAACCCGCCGAGATTCTACGCAAACTAGGAGCTGGAGCATCCGCTGCTTCGCTTCCGCTCGCTGTGCACGCAACATGCACCTATATAGAGCGAGCAGTCAAAGGCAACGCGGAAAAAGAAAAGTCAGAAGAGCCACGCCAAATAACAGATGTCAATCGCACCCTCGGATCAATGGCAATGCTCGGTCGCCTCAGTGGTCGCTCGTAATAATTCACTTTGCGGTTGTAGCTACATATCGATTTGTTATAATATAAAGTTATGAAAAATCTCGTTATCGTCGAGTCACCAGCCAAAGCTAAAACCATCGAGAAATATCTCGGCAAGGATTTTCATGTATTATCCAGCGTGGGGCATATTCGTTCGATTGTTAAAAAAACCAAAGACGGAACGCCGCCGATTGACGTGGCTAACGATTTTTTCGCAATCTATGAAGTTGATCCTGAAAAAAAGAAAGTTATCACCGAACTAAAGAGAAATGTCAAGGCAGTCGGCAAGGAAAACGTCTGGCTCGCAACCGATGAAGACCGCGAAGGAGAGGCCATTGCTTGGCATTTATGTAAGGTGCTGGATCTTCCAATCGAAACAACCAAGCGAATTGTTTTTCATGAGATTACCAAAGATGCCATAACCAATGCCATTAAGAATCCGCGAACCGTGGATATGAATTTAGTTCAGGCGCAACAAGCCAGGCAAATCCTTGATCGACTGGTTGGTTTTGAGCTCAGTCCGGTCGTCTGGCAGAAAGTTCCTGGTGGAAAGTCAGCTGGTCGCGTTCAGAGTCCAGCAGTGCGACTACTAGTCGAGCGAGAACGTGAAATTATGGAGTTTGAAGGCAATTCTCAATTTAAAGTTACCGCCATTTTCATTCACGATAATCAAGAATTCAAGGCTGAGCTTAATCAAAAATTCGATACAGAAGAAGCGGCGAACGAGTTCTTGAATAGTCTGAAACCCGCCGAATTTATTGTTAGCGATATCTCAAAAACTCCTGGAACCAGAAATCCAGCGGCACCATTTACCACGTCAACCCTGCAGCAGGAAGCCAACTCTAAACTTGGTTTCAGTTCCAAAGCAACCATGGCTTCGGCGCAAAAATTATACCAAGATGGAAAAATCACTTATATGCGTACCGACTCGGTGAACTTGAGCGGTCAAGCCATCGCGGCGGCCACCGATTTTATCAAGCGTCTTTACGGTCCAGATTACTCAACGGTTCGCAAATTTAAGACCAAATCCGCATCCGCCCAAGAAGCCCACGAAGCCATTCGCCCGACAGACATCACTCTGGAAACCGCGTCTAATAATAGCTATGACCAAAAATTATACGACCTGATTCGACGCCGAACTTTAGCGTCGCAAATGTCGCCAGCGAAACTGGAAAAGACAACTATTACAATTGACATCAAGGGTGAAAAATTACCAAAAATCAAAAAGCCTGCTCAGTTTGAAGCAAAGGGCGAAGTCATTACGTTTGACGGATTTTTGCGCGTTTACGGCGGCAATAAAGATGAGCTTCTACCGAAGTTACAGTCTGGCGATGAAGTCAATTCTCACGATATTACAGCTCGTCAAACATTCACTAGGCCGCCAGCTCGCTACACTGAAGGCTCGCTAGTCAAGAAGCTGGAGGAGCTTGGAATCGGACGTCCGTCAACTTACGCTACGATTATTGACACTATTCAGACCCGCGGCTATGTTGAAAAAGGCGACAGCGAAGGTCAGTCACGAGATGTGATTGTCCTGAATTATAACGGCGAGGAAGTTAGTCGAAGTGTTGTCCAGGAAAAAACTGGCTCGACACGCGGCAAACTTATTCCAACGCCAAGCGGCGAACTGATTGCCGATTTCCTGACGGACCATTTTACGCAAATTGTCGATTACGATTTTACCGCCAACGTTGAGACGGAATTTGACAAAATTGCTGGTGCTAATCTGGAAAAAAGCACAATGCTGCACGGATTTTACACACCTTTCCATAAATTAATTGAGCAATCTGGCGGGATCGACCGAAGTAAAGTCGGCGCTAATCGCGAAGTGGGAATTGACCCGAAGACGAATAAGCCGATTATTGCGCGATTTGGGCGGTTTGGTCCAATGTTGCAACTTGGCGAAACTGACGGCGACGAAAAGCCACGTTTTGCACCGCTGCCAAAGGGTGCGAAAATTGAGACAGTTACTCTGGAGCAGGCATTGGAAATGTTCAAGTTGCCACGCATCGTCGGACAAACAGAGGACGGTCAAGACATTAAGGCAAATATTGGACGATTCGGTCCGTATATTCAAGTCGGCAAATTGTTCGTTTCCATTAAGCCAGAAGATCCTCACAGCATTACTTTAGAAAAGGCGCGCGAACTTTACGCCGCCAAATTAGAAGCCGAAGCCGCTAAGAATATTGCCGAATTTCCAGATGGAGTTAAGGTTCTCAATGGTCGATTCGGTCCATACATCACCAACGGCGCCAAAAACGTCAAAATTCCTAAAGACACGGATCCGAAAACTATTACTCACGAAAAAGCTCTGGAGCTATTAAGCACCACAACAGCGAAACCGACTCGCAAACGCGTAGTTAAAAAAGCCACCAAAACATCCTCTAAAAAGAAATAGCGTTTTCATACTATCCAATAATTCCGGATAATAAAAACTCTTCATATAATCTATTGCAAAAAACGTAAAATAAATGCTATAATTTATATCAGCAATTATGACATTTATCTATTGACTTTTGTCAAATGCAATTGTATAATTAAAAACATATTTTCAATCAATATAACCTGTGGTGAGGCAGAGAGGATGTTTCTAGTAGCATGAGCGAGACAGCAAAAACCGAGCAAAGCGCCAAATTAAATTCTGTCGTCGATACTATTATTTCTAAGATTCCGCAAGAGCGCGAGAAGGAAATTATTTCTCGACGATTTGGTTTGTATGACCGAAAAGAAACGTTAGAGTTAATTGGCGATATGTTCGGCATTACTCGCGAGCGCGTTCGTCAGCTAGAAAAAGCAATCTTAACGCGTCTACGTGCAGCTGTCGCCGAGGGAGAACTTCCTTCGGTTATTGCTATGGAAAAAGAAATTACTTCGAGCTTGTCTGAGATGGGACGAGTTGCGCGTATGCAAGATTTGGCGTCGCATTTCCTCGGTAAAGAAGCTACTGCAATTGACCGCGCTCGTGTGGCGTTCATTTCTGAGCTGGCAGAAAACATCACGATTGTTACAGAGAATGACGATTATTACCAAGCGGCAGCAATTGACACTCTCGGCAATGAAAAGCAAATTAGAGCACGAGTTGAAGAAGTTGTAAAGACCATCAAAAAACACGGTGAGCCCGTTACTGCGGAAGAATTGCACAAAAAATTGGACTATGAACATCCTTCAAACATTGCAGCCTTGGCTACTGTTAGTAAAAAATTGGCTAGCTTAAACGATCAGTGGGGACTAGCCAAATGGCCAGCGGTCAACCCAAAGAACATTCGCGATAAAATCTACGTTGTTCTGGACACGAATGGCTCACCGATGCATTTTTCCGACATTGCCAAAGGAATTCGGGACAGCGAATTTAACCGCCGAAGCGTCACGACGCAGGCAATTCACAATGAACTCATTAAAGACAAGCGCTTTGTTCTGATCGGTCGCGGCATTTACGCGCTTGCCAGCTGGGGCTACAGCCGCGGAACTGTAGCAGATATCATTACCGATATTTTGAAGAATTCCGAAACTCCGCTTCATCGCGACGAAATCGTTCGCCAAGTCCTCGACAAGCGACAAGTCAAGGAAACCACCATTCTATTAAACCTTCAGTCAAAGCCGCAATTCAAACGCGTCGCTAAAGCCACATACGTTTTTGAAGAAGCCGCTTAAGCTAAGTTGCAAACTTCTTTCAGAGGTGAGATAATTTACACATAATGCAGATTATTTCTTGGATCATCAGCACACTATTGCAATGGTACGTTTGGATGCCAATTGTGGCAGTCCTGATGTTTTTGACGTGGCGGAATTATCGGAAGATCGAAGATTTCACCCCAGTTGAGAGCGTACTTTTAGTCCTGGAAATCCCACGCACAAATGACAAGCAAGAACTTGCCGCCGAACAGTTATTCGCTTCACTGCACGGAATTCTTCGCGATAATAAAGAATTGCGATTATCCGGCGGACACCAAGAGCATATTAGCTTTGAAATTGCCTCAGTCAATGGACAAATTCGCTTTTACGTTTGGGTGCCAAAAACCCTGCAGAGCTTTGTCGAGGGACAGATTTATTCTCAATACCCAACCGTTCAAATTCACCAAGCCGACGAAGATTACACTGAGCACGAGCGCGACCACGAAGTTGCTTACTCGACAGAATTGACATTAACCACAGATGAATTTCTCCCAATTCGCACCTTCCAAAACTTCGAAGTCGACCCGCTGGCTGGCATTACGGGTACGCTGGCAAAACTGGAAACCACCGGTGAGGAATTGTGGATTCAGGTGCTAGTCAGACCAATCCCCGACGACTGGCAAAACGCCGCAGATCGATACATAAATAGCATAAAAAACGGACGAATGTTCTCCTTGCCAGGATTCGGCGGCAGCATGCAATGGCTAATCGGTGTACTTGGCGCGTTATGGCAACCGCCAGAGCAGGGGGTAGGCCAATCAACAACTGTTGAATTGTCAGACCGCGATAAAACTCGCATTTCTGAAGCAGAGAAAAAAGCAACCAAGCTCGGCTATGAAGTGAAAATTCGCTTGGTTTATATGGGCGAAAGTCAGACAAACGCTAAGCTTCGCATGCAGGCGCTCGTCGGCACATTTAAGCAGTTCAATTCAACCAATCTCAACGGATTTCACGCCGTCAAGGGTGCGTTTGGTAAAGAATTTATTGATAAATATCGCAAGCGTTCGTTCATCGGCGACGGGTTCATCTTAAATATAGAAGAATTGGCGTCAGTTTTTCACTTGCCACACACCAACGTGGAAACGCCAAATATAGTTTGGGCGAGCTCCAAAACCGCAGAACCGCCGTCCAAATTGCCAGTCTTAACCGGCGAAGACGTCAATGATGACCAAATTTCTGCCTTTGGCGTCACTAACTTCCGCGGCATCAGCCACCAATTTGGTATGTTGCGATATGACCGCTCACGCCACGTTTACATAATCGGGCAAACGGGCGCCGGAAAAAGTGGACTACTAGAACTCTTCGCCTTAAGCGACATTTTCCATAATCAAGGATATGCCATCATCGACCCGCACGGCGACTTCGCAATCAACAACATGAAATTTATCCCTGGCAGCCGATTGAACGACGTGATCTATTTTAATCCAGCCGACACCGCGTATCCTCTGGGATTCAATCCACTGGAAGTCACGAACCCGAACCAAAAAACCAACATCTCATCAGAAATCATCGGCGTTTTGAAGCGTATTTTCGGCGATTCGTGGGGACCACGGCTTGAGTATATTTTGCGGTATACAATTCTGGCTTTACTTGACCGACCAGAAGCGACGATGCTTGACATTACTCGCATGCTAACAGATAAGGAATTCCGAAAAGAAACGCTGACCTATTGCCAAGACACCGTGGTTTTGCAATTCTGGAATGTCGAATTTGCCAGCTGGAATGACAAGTTTGTCGCCGAGGCAATCGCGCCAGTCTTAAATAAAGTCGGAGCTTTCACCGCCAATCCAATCATCCGCAACATCATCGGCCAGCCAAAATCCACGTTCAATATTCGCCAGATTATGGATGAAGGAAAGATTCTAATCGTCAATCTGTCCAAAGGTCTTATCGGCGAAGATAATGCTGCCATCCTCGGTTCGTTTTTGGTCACAAAAATCCAGCTTGCCGCCATGTCTCGAAGTGACATTCCTGACGTCCGCGACCGCCGTCCATTCTATCTTTACGTCGACGAGTTCCAGAACTTCGCCACCGATTCGTTTGCGACCATTCTGTCTGAGGCTCGAAAATATGGCCTTAACTTGACCGTTGCCAACCAGTACATTTCCCAGATGAGTGACACGGTTCGCGATGCGGTTTTCGGCAACGTCGGCACCATGATTTCCTTCCGAGTTTCCGCTGACGATGCGCCGATTCTTGCCAAGCAATTCGAGCCAAACTTCGAGGCAATCGATCTACTTCAAATGCACAATCGTAATTTTGTTGTCAATATGGTTATCGGCGGCGAGAAAACTCCTGCGTTTTCTGCTCGCACATTGGAACTTCCGCCAAGCCAAGCCGACAACACGCCGCACATTATTGAACATTCGCGTCGCATGTATTCGCGAAACAGGGAAGATGTCGAGAAGGAAATTGATGCCGCAATAAAGCCTGTTCGCAACCAAAAAAAGCAACCAGCCAAACCTCAACCGCAGCCCGCAAACAACACTCCAGCGGTCAATAGCCAACCGGAAAAGCAACAACCCGTAGCAAACGACGGCGAAGTTGTTTTGCAAATTCGCGGCAATGATAATGCACCTACAGAAACTGCAATTAGCACAGTTACACCGCTAGCTTCAGCCACGCCAAAAAGACGACGCCGCCGACGAAAAAAGAGCGCTACTGCCGACTAAAAACTATTCGTATCGCCACTGACGCATATCGGAATTGTAAACGTCGGTGATCCGCGGAGAAACCAACGTAGAAGTCGGTCCAGATGGCACCGATATGGCGTTTTGTTTAGTCAGAAAGGTGAGTAATTTCTGGTTTTGATATCGTAGGTTTTTCGGCAATGGCTGGCTAGCTACAGCCTCAGCTTGCGGCGTAGACATTACAAAACCCCACTCGCCAAATGACGGCACATTAACCGAAAACGCCGCCACATATCGCTCTGGATGAGATGATTTGACGGTATTTGCCACCATATAAAAAGCATGCGGAGAGAAAAATGAAGACGTCGCCTGGGTCGCCATAACTCCGCGCTCCGTTAAAATATTGCCAATTTGACGATATAATTGTTCGGAATACAACTTGGCTAATTTTTCATTCGACGGATCCACCAAATCAATCAACACAACATCATATTTATCCTTGGTAGAGAAGGCGAATTGGAAAGCGTCTTGATTGACAATAGAAACACGCGAATCATGCAGAGAGCGCTGATTTATATCGGTGAGAAGATAATTAGTTTTCGCCAGATTAGTCATCACCTCATCGATATCAACCAACGTAATATGCTCAACACTGGGATATTTCAAAACGTCCCGAGCCAGCAAACCATCGCCGCCGCCCATAATTAGCACGCGCTTCGGGTTAACAACTGAAGACAGAGCGGAAGCGGACAGCGTTTCGTGATAACGCGCTTCATCAAGGCTGGAAAACTGCAGATTGCGATTCAAAAACAACCTCGTGTCATTTTTATATCTGGTCAGGACAATTTTCTGATACGGAGTCTGCTGCTGCCACATCACAGGATCTTTATACGTTCGCTTGTCAATTCCGTGCTCAATTTCTGTTGCAAAAATGAAGAACCCCAAAAGCAACATTGTTGCAATAACGCTAATTGTCATTACAATTTTCGACGCTTTCATTTGCTTAAGAATCAGAACAGCAACACCAATATTCAAAGCCGCCACCAGGTACGCGCTGCGCATCAAACCGAGATACGGAAGCATAACGAGCGGGAATAATAGCGACGCAATTAACGCCCCAAAATAATCGAGCGCTAAGATCTTGCTAAATAATTTCACAGAAGACTTGCGTCCGAACTCCTGAAACATCTTCATTAAAAGCGGAATTTCCAGCCCGATACAAATGCCGATTGCCAAACTTATGACGGCAAAAATTAGCCAATGCGAACGCGTAAAAACGAATCCCAAATACATCAGCATCACCGAATTTCCGCCAATTAGCCCCAGAATAATTTCGTTCGTTGCGAAGCTGGTCGCTGGATGAAGTTTGATGTAATTGACCAGCAATGAGCCAATTCCCATACCGAACAGCGTCACGCCAGTTGCCAGACTAAAACTCAAAATCGAATCGCCCACCAGATATGACGCAGCCGCGCCTAAAATCAGCTCGTAAATAATTCCACCAATTGCTACTAAAATTGCCGCCGCAAATAAAGCAACTTGCTCCCGTTTTTTCGTACTTGATCGTGACATTATAACTCCTTTTATTTACCAAGCCCGCCACTGCTGCCACCGTAAACACTGCGCGATCCGCCGTGACCTCCGCCATTACTATTGTCGGAATTGTTGTCAAAGATGAACGCAAACAAAATAATAGCGATAAATATGGCAATAACTATAATCGTCGTCCAGTCAATCGGCTTAATGGTCCTACCGAACATTTCCTTTTGTTCTTTGTTGCTCAATTGAACCTTGCGGTAGGCGTCGTATTCGCGATTATTATACTTCTCAATCGTAATCAACTGACGGTTTTTCGGCGCGCCAGTATCTCTCAAAGTAGCGTACGCCATCAGTTCTTTCGGGAAAACTTGATACGTGTTTTTGCCCTTGATATTCATAATTTCACCAATGCCAACCTCATCAACCACCACAACGTGATCCTTGCCGTCCTGCTCGGAAACGGTGAATGATTGACCTTTTTTCAATTGTGTTGGGTCAATTGCCTGGGTGAAACGAATCGGCTCGTACAGAGAAACGGTTTGATCGCTGTGATCATACTCCACCCAACTATCATAATCAGCCAGCCCAGTAATCTCCCACTCTTCCCAGTAGTAAAATCGCTTATCTTTCTTATCCCATTCGCGAAAAAGCAGACAGCCAACAACTCGTAAATTAGTTTTCTTTCCAGTCAATATTTGGTTAATTTTAAGTCGCGCCTTGGTTCGTTTCATATTACAATGCCATTTCTTTCATAATTATGTTTTTCGCACCCAACACCCGTGCAATCAACCCTTTTATTTGTTGCAATTTATCATCATCCAGCATTTTACAAGTTGTCATCGCTATATACGCCACGCCGCTTTCTGGCCACGTATGAATCGCGATGTGCGACTCCGACAAAAGCAGGGCAGCGCTGATTCCTTGCGGGGAAAATTGATGCATCACCAATTCCAAAGAGTGCAAGCCCGCCAATTCCGTAACATTTCTTAACAATTTCTGCAGCTCATCCGCGTCATTAAGCAAAGCAGAATCATCAACTTCGCTCACTTTTATGGTTATAGATTGGACCGCGGCATGCATATTATAGTAATTATATCACCTCTAGGGCGTCAGGAGTAAAGATGAAACGCGACTCTTAGGGGTATCGGTATTTAGATTGTTGGGGAATTATAACCAAATAATACAGAAAAAATCCCCGAATCCCATTACCGGGATTTAAGTGGGGATTCTTCTAGTTCCACTATAGCAAACAATCCTCAAAATGCCAACGATCAAATAGCCTGTAAATTTCTTAGAATATAGACAATAGGGCGCAATACTCTTTATGAAGGTAACGTGCGAAGCCAAGAAAAAAGCCGCCCAGGCGACCTTAACGGTGCGCCCCGTGGACAAGTCGAACGGGGACTGGGCAACTTTTCTAGTGAAAATATAGTACAAGAAGTCCGGAATGTCAATGATGAGAATGATCACGCTACAACAAGAAAATCCCCCATGGAGCCAGCAGGGACGAGCCCGTCAACTGAGTTACGCCATCTAAGGGATTCTCATATGGATAGTATGACAAATAGTCTTCAAAATATCAATGACGAGACCAGCCGCATTACAACCTCCATGGAGTCGGCGGATACTACACCTAGTGCTAGCCCAGGCGAGACTGGCAGATACAATACGGCTACAATAGCTGATTTTAATGGGAATATAAGCTTAAAGAACATTTCACCGAGAAGAGAAGGGGAAATAAAAAATCTCTCCCAACAACGAGAAGAGATTTCGAGAGCTTCGGATGGGGGTGCAAATGTTGTTCCATCATCCACCAATAGCGATAGCTATGTCGGCGGCGCGCCAGTTTCCGCCGGTCGGAGCTCTGATGGTGTCAATATAGCACAAGAAGTCAGGGATGTCAACGAAGGAAATGTGTTAGCTTATGATATTTCAGGCATAAGAAAATCGACTGGGCGCGGACTCGATGGTTCCGCTATTAGCGCAGATGCGCTTGACCAGTCGATTGACAACTCTAGTATACCAAACAATCCTCAAGATGTCAATGACGAAAACAACCACATTACATCCTCATGGAGCCAGCAGAGACGAACCCATACACCCTGAGGAAATAGAAAATAATATCTCTAAATAAAAGGTATTCAATGCAATGACACTAGATTTGCCAACCAGAATGTCGACGGCGGCGGTAACCGTGCCAGTGCTACTCAGTTGGCGAGATATGACCAAAATAATACTTGCGCAATAACATTGATTGGGGTACACTGTAGTTACAGTCCCTTAAGTAAGGATTGTATCAATATCTAAGTTGTTTTAGGTTTCTATAATAATTTAGTAGAAATACTAAAGCAAAGCTCTAATCCGCTCACTTGTTGGGCGGATTATCTTTTTTATGTGTGAAATATTTACGCTTTCAAATATTCTATTTTGGTTGTATAATTGCATTAAATTATCTCACAAAAAGGACCATCATGACTCAAAAATATTCATATTCACCAAAAAAATATTCACTAGGCCTAGACATCGGGACATCTTCAATAGGCTGGGCAGTATTGGACTTAGATAAAGAGCGCATCCATGATTTAGGGGTGCGCATTTTTGAAAAACCAGAAGATCCACAAAACGGAGATTCGCTTGCCAAACCTCGCCGCGATGCCAGGTCAGCTCGCCGTCGCTTAAAACGACGACGTCAACGTTTGAATAACTTGAAGCAATTCTTTATTGACCAAAATATTCTCACCAGAGATCGAATCGAAGAAGTCTTAAGTGACAAATCCGAATTTAACAAATTAGACGTATATGCTCTGCGTTCAAAAGCGCTCACCGAGGAATTATCCCCAGAAGAGCTACTCAAGGTCATGTACCAAATCGCCAAACGACGTGGATTTAAGTCGAATCGTAAAGTCGAAGAAGAGTCGGAGAAAGAAGGCGGTCGCGTGTCAAAAGCCTTGAAAACTAATGAAAAGTTCCTCGCCGAGAATGGATATAAAACTGTCGGCGAAGCTCTGAGTCGCGATGAAAACTTTGCGTCACATAAACGCAATAAGCGTGACGATTATACTAATAGCTTTTCTCGCAGTGATTTTTTGCACGAATTAGAAAAGATTATTGAGGTCCAGAAAAGATATGCCTTAAAAAATGTTTCCGATGCAGCAATCAATGAAATGCTTTACGGCTTGGACGATGATAAAAATGTCGTAAACGTATCAGCAATTATGTACCAGCGCCCATTTATGACTGAAGAGCTGATTAAAAAAATGGTCGGGAACTGTACTTTTGAAGAAAATGAAAAACGAGCACCAAGAGCTAGCTACAGCTTCGAAATTTTTCGCTTGGCAAGCGACTTATCACATCTAGTATTCATACCTCGTGACGCCAGCAAGCGCCAGGCAAAGCGAGAAAATCTAGAGATAAGATTATCTTCAGATAAGATAAATAAAGTTATCGAAGCCGCCAAAAATCAAAAAAGCCTAACATATAAAAAAGTGCGTAGCATTGCAGGAATTAGCGAAGATTACGTTCCAAAATATACGCACGGAAAGAAAAAGGATGGAGATGAGTTCGGAGAGGGAAATACATTCGGCGGCTTAAAAGCCTACTATGATATTAAAACAGCACTGAAAAATCTACCAGAAGATTGGGCAAAAATTGACAACGAATCAACGATCAATCAAATCGCTTATATTCTCACTACACAAAAATCTGACGAAGAAATTAAAGCCAAATTAAATGCATTGCCAATTTCTGATGACGCCAAAAACGCAATTATCAAAATTAAAGCTACTAATTTTGGGTCATTCTGCCATCTGTCGATAAAAGCTTTGCAAAAAATCACACCGCATATTCTTAATGGTATGACTTACGATAAAGCCTGTGAAGCTGCTGGTTATGACTTCAAGAAACAATCAGCTAGCCTAGAGCAAATCACTAATCCTGTCGTAAAACGTGCCATATCACAAACACTGAAGGTCGTTCGCGCCATTGAACGCAAATATGGTAAACCTTATTTCATTAAAGTTGAAACTGCTCGCGACTTAGCGAAAGACCTCGAAGAGCGTAAGAAAATTAAAAAAGAAAATGAAGAGAATCAAGGATATAACGAAGACATTAAATCTATAATCGCTGATGGATATGAAGCATCGCCAAAAACCAAGGGCGGCAAGCAACTTCTCAGCCACCTAAAAGAACTTAGCGTACCACTGAATAAAAACGCCGATTTTAACGGTCAGCAAATTATTAAAGTTAAACTCTATCGCGAACAAAACGGTATTTGTCCATATTCTGGAAAACCAATCGATTTTGACACGATGTTACAAGACGACAATGCATATCAGATAGACCACATCGTACCGTTTTCACGTTCCAATAATGACGGGATAACTAATAAAGTACTAGTACTGACAGAAGAAAACCAGAAAAAGAGCAATAAAACTCCATTTGAATATTTTGGTGCAGATGAAAACCGCTGGAAGGAGTTTGTCGCCAGAGTAGAGTCGATATATAAGACACACGACATTAAAACGGACGATAAGGCCACAAATACCATCAATTACAAATATAACGGCTATGCAATGAAGAAGAAGCAAAATCTGCTTCTGCAGGATTATAAGAACGACAGCTGGAATGTGCGTGCCTTAAACGATACTAGATACATCACACGATTTATTCAGAATTATTTACGCCAAAATGTTGGCTTTGCAGGAGATGAAGGAAGACAGCATGTAATAGCACCAAATGGAACAACGACAGCGTATCTACGCAAGCGTTGGGGTCTGGCTAAAGATCGTAGCGAGGACGTTCTACACCACGCCAAAGATGCGGCAGTTGTGGCGGCAATTGACCAGAAGATTATAATACAAGCGAACTTGCACGCCAAACGCCACGAAATCAAAGAACTGCTTGCGGCCGCCAAAACGATAGAAGAAAAAACTGATAAACTCACCGGAGAAATCATCGATGAAGATGAGTTCAATAAAGCTCAGCGTCGTAAAAATGCAATGCTTGTGCTATCTTCTAAGCATTTTCCTCAGCCGTGGGACGACTTCGGCAAAGAAGTTATGAAGCGAACCCTCAATGTCGATATCAAGACTCTACAAAATGAGTTGCGAGGTCTTGATAACTACGACGAAGAGTTCCGATTAAGCGTAAAACCAATTTTCGTTTCACGAGAGATTAGACACAAGATACGAGGAGAAGCACACGAGTCAAAATTGCGATCTAACCGAAATCGTAATGGACAAAACCTCACACGAGTTCCTCTAACTGAGCTCACCCTACAAAGACTAGAAAATTCTCTTGCAAAAGAAGAGTTTGATAGCCAGAAAAATAAAAATGGATCTAGTCTATACGAAAAACTACTAGCTCGACTTAATGAGTGTAACGGAGATGCAAAAAAGGCTTTTAATCCTCCATTTAAGCTGTATAAAGGCCCCAAACAGGACAAAAATGGTAATCCTATCTCACCTGTAACCGCAGTTAAAGTCTATGACAAGAGGGGTGTGGTTTCTGTTGGTCGTAAGGCAAATGCACCAGTCGCCCTTGCTGAGATGGTTCGTATTCGCGTATATAAAAAAGATAACCAAATATATATGATACCTGACTATCGCATAAACATACTAGAAAATAAAGAGCCGATGAAACTCCTAAAACCGTTCAATGGAGTATCAAAAATCGACAATAGTTTTAATTTTATCGGTTATTTGTACAAGGGCGATCTAATAACAATACAGAAAGACAGTCAAACTTTTGTTGGGTATTTTGTTCAATTTGAAGGCGACAATCGTATAACCATCAAGAGCCACTTAGCCGCAGACAGTTCTAGGAATTCAAAATCTACAGTAAAACGAGAATCGCTGTCTGGCATTAATTATCTAAAGATACATAAAGTAGATGTACTGGGAGACGTGCATTTTAGCAAGGGTGTTGTATGGCCTGGCGCGTCGTAGCTATCGAAAATCCTGCGCGGCTTAGCGTGCGTGATAATCAACTAGTAATTACACAGGAGATAGAATCTACTCTTCCAATTGAAGATATTGACGCCTTAATTTTAGACAATTACGGATCAACTATCACGACAAATTTGCTGACAGCATTAGCTACAAAAGGAACAACCACTGTAATATGCGACGAAAAGCATTTGCCCGCCAGCGTACTTTTGCCATATTCACAGCATTCGCGCCAAGCCAAAGTTTCGCGTCAACAATTGTCCATGAGCCAACCCTTAAAAAAGCAGTTATGGCAACAAATTATTATCAGTAAAATCACAAATCAAGCAGACGTCTTGCGGTCTCGTGGGCTAGACGATTCCAACTTGCGGTCTTTAGCTAACGATGTTAAATCGGGCGACACCAGCAATCGCGAGTCAATTGCCGCCAGAATCTATTTCGACCAAATACTGGGTGACGCCACACGCCGCAAGCCAATCTGGCACAATGCCGCATTAAACTATGGCTACGCTATGGTGCGAAGTCACATTGCCAGACATATTGCTGCTCGCGGACTAGTTGCCTCGCAGGGGCTATTCCATCACAATGAGCTCAACAGCTTCAATCTAGCCGACGACTTAATCGAGCCTTATCGCGCTGTCGTTGATATGTACATTTTAGAGAATATAGCGCCATACCACACCGGAGACCTGGATTCCAGCCTTACCAAACACGATAGACAACTCGCTATTGACATATTAAATTATTATGTTATAATGAACGGTAAGAAGTTTACCGTGAGACATTCGGTTGAGCGAACAGTTGAGAGCTTTATTGAATGCATAGAGACAAAGGAGGCAGATAAGCTTCTTCTACCAAAAACCGTCCTCCAGTAAAAAGGATGTCATACAAACTTATGAGGGTCGCAGTATTTTTTGATTTGCCGACCAATACCAAAACAGAGCGCAAGGCCGCCACACAGTTCCGCAAATTCTTATTGGACGATGGTTTTGATATGCTCCAATACAGCATATATACGCGGCTATGTCCAAATCGTGACGTTGCAGAAAAACATATGATGCGAATTAAGAGGCACGCTCCGGACAGCGGTTCAGTGCGATTGCTTTATTTAACAGAGCATCAATTTACGCACATGCATGTTATTGTTGGCGAAAAAACCACCCAAGAAAAGTCCGTTCCAGCTGGACAATTAGCATTTTTCTAACCAAAAATCCCCCTCGTAACAGAGGGGGATTTAAGGAAGTATTATATCAATATCTAAATTGTTAGGGAACTATAACGT
>CAUQBM010000006.1:0-43765 GCA_963516705.1 uncultured Candidatus Saccharibacteria bacterium
CGTATACGCTCCTCTTCGAGTTCGCGTATACGCTCCTCTTCGAGGTCGCGTATACGCTCCTCGTCGAGTTCGCGTATACAAGCGTCCATAAATTCAAAATCTATTTTTCCGTCTTTTGTTGGAAGTTGAATAAACTCTTTTTTTACTTTTTCCCAACCTGCCTTGTCAGTCCACGCAAAATTGCCATATATAGACTTCGCAATTGCGCCTGTTAAAAATAAATATTGATTATCATTAGGTGTATATTCCTCTTTAAACGATATAGCGTATGCATCTTGCAATACGGTAAATTCTTTATTCTGGTAAAAAGTCGCTCCCGTATTTGCTCCATTTGCAGAAATAGAGATTACATTCTTTAATATAGTGGCATTATCTCTAGGAGCATAATTGTTAAGACCTTGGTTTTCAATACCCGCAGTCAAAACAGGAAGAGTAAACTCTGCTATTTTTTTTGGCGATAAATCGCCTACCTTCATCTTTAAATTGTTCGTTTTTAATTTCTCAAACAAATCTCCGATTCTATACTCGCCCCACTGAACGTCTTTAAGCTTTTTGTTCAGTGAGGAATCTATTTTCCCAGGCGGTTGTCCTCGCTCTCATTTTTAAGCAAGTTTGACACTTCCCACGCCAGATAATCAGCCACGGTCTTTTTAAAATCCTCTAATGTTGGTCTTGTGTCTATTGGCGCTGTCTGATTCCAGTCTGAACCGTTTTCTGGATCAATATGCCCTTCGTAATATTCTTTTTCCGTAAAGATATTTAGCTTACTCTTTCCGAATCGCACAAGGTCTACTACTTCCTGGTATCTTTCTTTTGCCCTGTCGGTATCTCTTAGATTTACACTAGCCTTTTTCCTGTTGGTCCTTGTGTAGCCGTCGTTTGAAAAGTCTATGAATTTAACGACTTCGTCTTTTTGGTGCGCTTCTCCTGCCCTAAACACGTATATATTTGTCTGTACGCTTGATTTTCCAACGAATAAATCTATAGGCATTTTAATACTTGCAAGTAGTGTATTCTTCGTAAGAATCTTCTTATTGAGTTCCTTTGCTTTTCCGCTACCTGCTGAATTTTGAATGATAATGGCTGCGTATCCTCTGTCCATCATGGAAAGCGCTTTTTCTACGAAAATCATTCCATTGCCCTCTGCTGAATAAGGTGGATTAAGCACAAAGGCGGTTGCTGGGAATTTTTCATCTGTTTTGCCGAATCCGTATTTGCCATCAAAATCAAGAAGTGAGTCTTTATTTAAGATGTTTGAGCTTCCATCTCCCATGAGTATCATGTTTAAGATTGCAAGCATATAGATATTCGACAACACCTCTAATCCCAAAAGCTGCTCTGCTTTTATTTTGAGTTGTTTTTGCTCTAGCTCTAATGGAGATGTTATTTTTGCTTTTGCGTCTATAATCATCTCGTTCATCGCGGCGACAAGTAGCCCTGCGCTTCCTGTCGCAAAGTCCCAAACGTAGCTGTCTTTATCTACTCGAGCAAGTTTTACTAAAAGATTAGCGACATAAGATGGTGTTAGCACTACGTCATTTAGCTTATCTTGCGTAAAGCCGAGCCACGAGTACATCTCATTAAATAGTTTACCTGTAAAGTCTGTAGTCAGTCCTATCTTGTAATAAATACCCAAATCATCAACTATCTTTGAAAATATTCTCTTAAGCTGACTTTCTCCGTTTATCGGCTTATTAATATTTTCAGATAATAATGTGTTTTTTAGAGTTCTTACGATAAGGTCTTGTTTTGTCTTAGGCAAGTTTTTCTGTTTTAAGAACGCCTCTATCTTTCTAACAATGATGTCTCCATCTGTATTTCCCTCTTCTGTAGATGATTTTAATTCGGACTTTTCAAGCGGTCTTACTTTGTCCGGTATTCCGAGTGTTGCCATAATTGAAGCTGAAACAAGATACACTCTGTCGTTTTCGCTAAGCCCTTTCTCATTTGCATAGATGTCATTGTTAAGCTTTACGAGGCTTGCATTTATCTCTTTCTCTCTTTTATCTTTGAGTGCTTCCAATTCTTCGCTTGATAAAGAGAGTTCATTTACTTTTTTAATAAAATCATTAAAATTTTCTTTTCTCAAAAACGAAAGGTCGCTGTATTTTCCTACTTCTTGTCCAATACCCAAGTTATCTTTGGATACATAATAAACACCTATGGAGTGTTCTATCTCGCCGTTGGCTTTTTTATATCCCGTAACGCCAATAGCGATTACGTCAGTGTAGCTTGTGTAGTGAAGTACGGCATTTGCGTAGTGTACTGCGCCATTTACAGCATAGCTATTGATATTTTTGTAGTTGGGCTCATTTTTGCTTGTTCTGTTGTCTACTCTGCCATCTTCGTCAAGTCTAATCAGTTTATCTTTATAACCTTTGTACTCTATAAGTATTGGGTAGTGATTCAAAGCTTCATCTTGCAATAAAAGTTTAGCATCTGGTCTGTTGCCGCCTGCGCCACCGCTCTTTGACTTATATTCGTCTAAAGCCTTATCTATTTCTTCATTGAGGCTTTCTTGCTCTAGCTTGTAATCTAATTTGTAACTTTTAAGCCAGCCGTTCACGAGGTCGGCAATTTTTGGTTCTATGGATTGTTGCTTAATCATTTTTACTCTCCTTTTCAATATTCTCTAGCTTCTTATCCAAAACCACAAGGTGCTCAATGTGCGGCGTCCTCGGGAAGAAATTGTAACCTTGATGATGCACGATTTCATATTTTTCCTGGAGTAGACTGACGTCTCGCGCTTGCGTGACGGGATTGCAACTCAGATAAATAATCCGAGGCGGCTCAGTCTCCAGCAGTCGATTAGTAACGTCCGCGTGAAGTCCAGCGCGCGGCGGATCAACGATGACGATTTGCTCGCCCGTTATATATTCCAAAGATTTTTCGCTCGGCGCCAAAATCGCCTTGGCGTTCGGTCGATTCAGCTTGGCAATATTCCTCTGCATTTCCGCGACGGCATGTTCGTTAATTTCCACCAGCGTTACGTCATCGCCTCCAATTGTCAAACCAATTGTCCCAACTCCAGAGTAAAGATCGAGCGTCGGCATTTTTTCATTGCAATCGATCCACGCTTTCATATCGCTTAAGGCCTTTTCGTAAACGGGAATGTTGACTTGGAAAAATCCTTCGCAGGCGTAGTTGAAGGCGACGCCTAAAATCGTGTCGCTCAGTGTCGTATCGCCGAATTTGTTCAAGCGTTCGGTGATTCTGCTGGCTGGACTTTTGGGGTCGGAGTAGATTATTTCACCACCCGCGGCTGATAGCAGTTTGGCTTCGCCCTCGGAAATCAGATTTTCTATTCGATCTTTTACGTACAATTGCCAAACGGCATTTCCCTGTTGGTCTGAGCGGATCAAGAGCGTTTTTAATTGGCGCGCGACGATTGGCTTTTCTCGTAATAGGTCGCGGATTTCAATTGCCAATTTATTTATGCTCGGGTGCGCCAAGCTGGTTCCGTCAACGACGACTTTTCCCTTGCCGCCACGCTTGAAAAACGCCAAGTCCAGAGTTTCCTTTTCGTCGTCGTCCGTTTTGTCGCCGAACCAACTGAACTCGACTTTATTGCGATAATTAAATTCTACGCCGTCAGAAAATACCTCGATTTTTTCAGGCAATGTAACGTTGTGAAGCAAAAAAGCCTCTTCGATTAGCAACGCTTTGTGCGATTGCTCGCTGGACATCGGCATTATTTGCCAAGGACTGGTGCTTAAATAACTGTTTTCATCCTTCGGCGTAATTCGCTCTGGACTTTTCTTGATAATTTCCGTCACTATTCCTTCGACGAAGTGTGATTTTTTCTTTGTCACGCGAATCGTTACAAGTTCTTTTGGCAGCCCTCCCCAGACGAACGCTTTGCGACCATCGTCAAGTGTTCCGATAGCTTGCCCGCCGCCAACGATTTTTTCCAATCTTAAAGTCTCAAAAATTTGCTTTCTCATTAGGTTATATTATATCAGGATGTGTGGATTTTTTCTGGCTGGCGTGCTATAATCGTCATTGTCCTGGCAATAGTGGGACGTCGCCAAGTGGTAAGGCACTGGGTTTTGGTCCCAGCATTCGCAGGTTCGAATCCTGCCGTCCCAGCCAAATTTGACAGGCATAAATTATCGCCCTTTTGGGCGATTTTTTGTTTTTAATTAAAGTTTGGAAATAGAGTGGTACTATTTTATAAAAATGCCTAGTAAGCCGATGATTAAAGATATTATGGAGATGACGGTTGGTATCCAGAATTTTTTAGATTGTGCTCTACTTGTATAATATAATGCTTTCATTCTTTCTTTTATTATATTGATTTTTTCGTAAAATTCTCTCAAAAAATATTCGTAGTCATTAATCGCCCATTCGTCATATGACAGATCTCCAGTATTGCCGTTGTATGCGCCGCTAAATTCTGTATTGTCACGATTAGTCATAGTCTCTATGTATTTAGCCTGCCTGTCTATACTTTCAATAATTAATTGTATGTCAGATTTTTTAATTTTATAATTATCAAATAGTTTAGAGTATTGGTTAAGCAATAGAAATGGCGTCTCTCTTATTACTCTTGCCGCTCCAAATTCAGTGAGAGCGCGCACTTCGTTGTTTGTATATTTAAGGCTTTCTTTACAGGTGTTTATTTTCTTGTCTATTATACTATCTATGTAGATTATCTCCGGCTTTATAGAGGTCTTATAAATAAAGTTTTCGCATCTGATTTTCGCAGGATTATTGAATATTTTCTTGATTGGATGTCTCTGATTATACTCTCTCGCCATGTTAATATTGTATCAACTTTTGTATACCTTAGTATTATTTAAATTTATGAATCTATAAAAAAGCTCCCACTTGCCAGTGAGAGCCAAACTGTCGTGGTGGACAATTTGGATTAGCTAATTTTAACGATTTGTAGCTGTCTGGTCGCCAAGCCATTTTTCCAGGAAACAGTTTCGGATTTCTTGTGATTTAGTAGACTTTTTCCTAGCGGACTATCCACGGAAATCCGCCCGTCCAGAGGGTTTGCTTCCAGGCTATGAACCAGCGTATAGCGGAAAATTTTTCCCTGTTGATCCGCCAAATCCACGACTGAGCCAATAGCAATTTTCAATCGATCGCGCTTCCTCGGCAGCGGCTTAGCGTAACGTAAAATATCCTTCTTCATAAAGATTTTTGATTGAATATTTTCTAGTTGCGTAATTACATCGTTGCGGCGTAATTTGTCATCACGTGATTTGGCGCGCCCAATTTCCTTCAATTCCAACGTGAGCGCTTTCTCTGAAATCTCTAGCCCAGAAATTTCCTTCTGCAGTTCCTTAAATCCTTTTTTGCTTAAAAATGTTGTGCTCATACTTCCCCTTTCGGATCGGCAATTTGCCAATCAACAATCCTATTACAACACCTAATTCTGAAAAATAGCTGAAAATTTACAGAATCGGCAAGGAAATTGTGAAAATGGTTGAGTTTTTCGAGGTACTAACAGAGATTTGTCCGCCTAGCGCTTTTGTCAATTGTTCCGCTAATGGCAATCCTAATCCGTAGCCTTTTGTCTGTTGGTTGCCGCGGAAAAATCGCTCAAAAACGTGCGGTAAGGTTTGTTGTGAGATTGTGCCGTCGTTGATGAAGTTGACGGTGATGTTTTGTTTTGATGGAATGATGCAAATTTTTACCACAGAATTTTTTGGGCTATGCTTCAATGAATTGTCGAGTAAAATCGCGCACAATTCTCGCGTGGCGGTGTGATGAAGCGGAATATTTATGTGTTCTGGACAATTCATTTTAACTCGCGCTTCGGCTTTCCGTTCGCGAACGAGTTCGGATATCAATTCCGTCAAGTTAAAACTTTTATCTTCCAGTGCCAACTTATTTTCCATCCGTGACAGCTCCAGAAGCATCGCCGTAAGCTCAGTCAACTTATTTATTTCCTCCAAATTGCTTTCCAGAGTTTCTGTAAGTTCCGCCTTATTCGCCTTCCGATTTTTTAGCGCAAATTCAGTCTCTGCTTTCATGATTGCCAAAGGAGTTCGGAGCTGATGGCTAGCATTAGCAACAAATCGCGATTGAGCTTTGTGGGCGGTTTCTATCGGTCGCAAAGTTATTTTTGCCAATAAATATGAGCACCAACCGCCAGCGAGCAAAACTATAAGATTTATATAGCCCAGACTAATCAAAAGGTTTCGAGTTGAATTATCTATTCTCTCTGACAAATTGATTGCAGGAAAATCGCCCTTCCTTTGAACGATAATTTTATGGATTTGCGCATCAACTTCCGAGCGCGCCACCTGAAAAATAATACTGCTAAACAGCAAACTGACGATCATCAAAATCATCAAATACCAGCCCGCCAACTTAATTGTTGCTGAAGTAAAAATTTTCATGATTCAATCCTATAACCGAAGCCACGCACGGTTTTTATCAATTGTTTTTTGAACGGTTTATCGATTTTTTGGCGCAGATTTTTTATGTACGCCTCGACATTATTCGGCAAAATATCAGCGTCAAAATCCCAAACGTGATCAATCAGCGTTTCCTTACTGAGAATCTGATTCGGATGTTGCATCAAATATTCCAGCAGCGCATATTCTTTGTTCGTGAGGTCAATGTTCTTCCCGGCTCGCGTCACGGTTTGCTGCTGCTTGTCAATTTTCAAATCGTCAATTTTCAAGATGTCTGGTTGCTGAATTGGCGGACGACGAAGCAAGGCTCGCACGCGCGCCACCAGCTCGTCAATCGCAAAAGGCTTAGTCAGATAATCATCGGCTCCCACGTCCAGTCCGAGCGTTTTATCTTCAGTCGTGCTCAGCGCCGTTAGGAACAGAATTGGCATATTTTTCCCGTTCTCGCGCAATTTTTTAACAATCTCCGTGCCCTCTAATCCCGGCAACATTCGATCAACAATCAATAAATCGTATGGCTGGCTATCCGCCAAATTAAAGCCCTCTTCCCCGTCATACGCCGCATCAACCGCGTATTTTTCACGCTTCAAAGATTCAGTTATGACCCTCGCAATTTTTCGTTCGTCCTCAATGACCAGTAGTCGCATATTTATATTATATCTTTTTTCCTGCGCTAAGTGCTATAATTTTATTTAAAGAAAAGGAGGCGTATGCCAGATAATAAAAAAATGGTTGAGATTCGTCATTTTAAGATGAGTTTCGGCGATAAAACTGTTATTAAAGATCTGAGTTTCGACGTTTTTCGCGGCGAAGTTTTTGGTTTTTTGGGAAGTAATGGCTCGGGAAAAACTACGACGTTGCGCGCACTGCTTGGACTATATCAGCCGACTGCGGGCGATTTATTGATAAACGGTAAGCCATATTCGGTGGAAAGCCAGATTCGCCTCGGATATCTTCCTGAGGAACGCGGCTTGTATAAAAAAGAGAAAGTCTTAGACGTGATGCTCTACTTTGGTCAATTGAAGGGCTTGAGCCGTAAAGAAGCTAAGGATTTTTCCCTGAAGTTTTTGGAGCGCGTCAATTTGAGCGATAAGGCTAATACGCAACTTGATAAATTATCTGGCGGACAGCAGCAGAAAATCCAGCTTGGCGTAACGATTATGGGCGATCCAGAACTGCTGATTATGGACGAGCCAGCCAAAGGTTTTGATCCGGTGAATCGCCGTTTGTTGATGAATATAATTGAGGAGCAGCGAAAAGCTGGTGCGACAATTATTTACGTTACGCATCAGATGGAGGAAGTCGAAAGATTGTGCGATCGTTTGATTTTATTGAAGGACGGTCAAGCTGCGGCATACGGCACATTGGAAGAAGTAAAAAGTCAATTTGGCGGCGCTTCAATGGACGACATTTTCGTTCAAGTTTACGGCGGCGAAGCGAAGGAGTTGAGTGATGAGTAGAATGCATAATTTGGGGACGGTTTTCAAATTTGAAACGCTTAGAACACTGAAAAAACCGACGTTTTGGTTGACGGCCTTGGGATTCCCTTTGTTGATTGGCGTGCTGTATGGCATTATGTTTTGGTCGCAAAGTACGACTATTGAAGCGTCAAAAAATCTGGAAAAGCAAGAATTTTCGCTGGAGGTTACGGACGATTCGAAGTTGGTGAAGCCAGAATTGCTGGCGGCAATTAAAGCCAAAGCTGCCAAATCGAAAGAATCTGGAATTGACGACGTAAAAAATAATAAGGTTGACGCGTATGTTTATTTTCCAAAAGATTTGAGCAAGCAAAAGGTTGAAGTTTACGGTAAAGATGTTGGGCTATTCCAAAACGGAAAATACAGCGCGGTGGCACAGAGTTTGTTGAGTCAATCAGTAGCAAGCGACGTTAATCCAGCGCAAGTTGCGATTCTACGCGACAAAGTCCAATTGTCATCAACCACATATCTGGACGGAAAAGAGCACGGCGGTATTAATGAGATGATTGTGCCGGGAATGTTTTTGGCTATTTTGTTCATTCTCATCAGTATTTTTGGCAATCAAATGCTCATTAGCACCACCGAGGAAAAAGAAAATCGCACAGTGGAAATGCTGCTTACGACCGTTAAAACTGACACTTTGATTACGGGTAAAATTCTGTCTTTGATGGTGTTGGCTTTGATTCAGATTTTGGTGATTGTTTTGCCAGTTTTGGCGGGCTATTTGGCGTTTGGCTCGAAGTTGCAATTGCCTAATCTAGACTTGAGCACGCTCGTGTTTGATCCTGTGAGAATTGGTCTGGCGATCATAATTTTCTCCGCCAGCTTCACTTTATTTACGGGAATGTTGGTAACTTTGGGTGCGATGATGCCGACCGCCAAAGAAGCCAGTCAGTGGTTTGGAATTGTGATTATGCTATTTATTGGTCCATTTTACGGAATCACGGCGTTCGTTTCCTTCCCTGATTATTTCTTCGTTAAGTTCTTGTCGCTATTTCCATTCACTGCGCCGATTCCATTGTTATTACGAAACGCAATAGGCAATTTGCCAATTTGGGAAGCTCTGCTCGGTACGGCAATTTTGGTCGCTACAGCGGTGTTTGTTATGTGGCTATCAGTGCGCGTTTTCCGTTACGGCGCGATGTCTTATGATAGTAAATTATCTCTGTCGGCGTTGCGAACACGCCGAAAAGCTGGTAAAGTTTAATTATGAAAGTACGTATAGAGATAGACACGAAAACATTTGTACGATTTTGGCTGGTCGTGATGGGCTTTGGTCTGGCTGGTTTGGCAATTTATTCCGCGAAGGATGCGCTGGTTTTATTGGGTATTTCCCTGTTCTTGGCGTTGGCGCTGAATCGTCCAGTTGCAGCAATTGCTAAAAAATTGCCTGGAAAAAGCCGATTAGGCGGCACGGCGCTGGCGTACACGACGCTGGTTTTGCTTTTGGGCTGTGTGATTTGGTTTGTGATTCCGCCAATTGTCCAGCAATCCGCCAAATTTGTCGAAAGCATTCCGAGTATAATTGACCAAGCCAGCTCACAGTGGCGTGGCGTCAATGATTTTATTGATAAGAATAATTTGCGCCCACAGGTCGATTCGATGATGGAAAACATTAAGCAGCAATCTTCGTCTTGGGCGACGAGCGTCGGTACGAATCTATTGTCCAGTGTTGGCTCTTTGGCGTCATTCTTAGGCTCGCTATTCTTGGTGCTGGTGCTGTCATTCCTGATGCTTCTCGAGGGTCCGACTTGGGTGAAGCGTTTGTGGGGATTATACAACGACGAAGAAAAAATGGAGCGTCATAAGAAGCTGGTTGGCCGAATGTATAACGTGGTCACAGGTTATGTTTCTGGACAATTGACGGTTTCTGGAATCGATGCGATATTATCAGGTTTCGTGGTGTTTGTGTTGAGTTTGACATTCCCTGTCATAAATTCCAATTTGGCAATGCTCACCGTTATGGCGACGTTTGTGTTGACGCTAATTCCGATGTTTGGCGCAACGATTGCTGGCGCGTTGATATCGTTACTGCTGTTCTTCAATAATATGACAGCTGGCGTTATTTACGCGATTTATTTCGTGATTTACCAGCAGATTGAGAATAACTTTGTTTCCCCGTCCATCCAATCAAAGAAGGTTGAGTTGTCGGCCTTGACTGTCTTGGTTGCGGTGACAATTGGTTTATATGTCGGCGGTCTATTGGGCGGTTTGGTTGCTATTCCAGCCGCTGGCGTCGTTAAGGTTTTGCTAGACAATTACTTAGAGCAGGTCAAGTCTAAGCGCGTTGAAAGCGAAAAACCGCTTAATAAATTAGTTAAGAAATTGAAAAACGAAGAGTAGTTAACGCAGAGAAAAAATATAGCCCGTTGAATCTAGCGGGCTATTTCCATGTCCAAATACTGCCGCTTGGCGTATCACGAACGGCAACGCCAGCCTGAAGAAGTTCATCGCGAATTCTGTCGGATTCTTCCCAATTTTTCTCCATGCGTGCTTGACGCCGCTGGATAATCAATCTCTTCAAATCGTCAGTAATATCAGGAGTAGACTCAGCCAAATCCAGCCCTAAGATCTCGTCAATCTCATCAATAAACTGCACTAAACTCTGCCGATGAATTTTATCAAGCGGCGTATGATCCAACTTTGAAAATACTTCATCAATCAACGCCAGTGCGCCTGGAGTATCCAAATCATCGTTCAATTTCTCGATCAACGCCTGACGTCCCGCTAATAACGAAACCGAATCGTCCTGCTCGTCCTTATCATCGTCATCTTCCAGCGTGTCGTGAGTCTGATGTCTCAGAACCGCGTAATCCCGCCAATGATTCAATCGCGCCTGCGCTGCTTCCAGGATTTCCCAGGTAAAATTGCCCTCCGTCTGATAATGTTTACTGAGAATCGCCAGCTTAAACGCCATCGGACTAAACCCTCGCGAAATAATATCTTCCAGCGTAATAATATTTCCCAGAGATTTACTCATCTTTCGACCGTCGACTTTTATGTGATTATTATGTAGCCAAATCTGAGAAAATTGTTTTCCAGTCAGACTTTCGCTCTGGGCAATTTCATTCGTGTGATGAACTGGAATATGATCAATCCCGCCCGCGTGAATATCGATGGAGTCGCCAAGTGTTTCACGAGCAATTGTCGAACATTCCAGATGCCAGCCAGGAAAACCAACTCCCCACGGACTATCCCATTCCATATCGCGCTTGGCGTCTTTTGGCGAAAACTTCCATACGGCGAAGTCAGTAATATTGCGCTTTCCTTCAACGCTCACTCTGGCGCCAGCCTCCAGTCCCGCCACGTCTAGCCGCGCTAATTTCCCGTAATCCTTCAAAAGCGACGTATCAAAATACATGCCGTCGCCGTCGATTTTATATAAAAATCCTTTTTCGTCCAATCCTTTTGCGAAGTCAATCTGCTGCTGAATATAATCCGTCGCCCGCACCAAGTAATCTGGTTTTATCAATTTCAGCACGTCATAAGTCTCGTGATTGGCTATGGAAATATATCTTTCCGCCACATCCCAGGCAGTCTTCCCTTCACGGCGCGCACCTTTTTCCATTTTGTCCTCGCCGTTATCGTCATCACTTGTCAAATGTCCAACATCAGTGATGTTTTGCGTTCGAATTACTGGGATATCTTGCCAGCGTAGCAATCGCACCAGCACGTCCCAATAAATATAGCCAACCCAATTGCCGATGTGCGGTTGCGAATAAACTGTTAGTCCACAGGTGTAAAATTTGACCGTTTCTCCGTCAAGCGGCGTCAGTTCGTCTTTTCGTCTAGTGAGCGTGTTATAGAGCTTTATCATTAGTTCTATTGTACGTTACTCTGGTCAGTTTTTCAAAATTGATATAAAAAACAGCCCCAGTTGGGACTTAATAATTTCAAGGAAGAAATGACAGACAGTATTATTACAAAACGCCGCCTGCCATTTCTCCCGTCGGAAGATTAGTTCCACTCCAGGAGGGTCTTAACCCTCCCGAGTAGCTGATGCAGCTGGGAAATTTGGCTCTCCCCCAGCTGAAGAATATCGGACTCGTCGAGCAAGATATGGGTATTTGCCCTCACTTGCATTGCAGGTATAACGATCTCGACAAGATAGTCTCCGAGATCTTTCACCCCCTTTCTCTGTTCTTCCAAGGCGCACACTGCCTTTTTCAAGGCAGTGATGATTGCGCCGTTTAGGCGCCTCATCATCTTACCATGGTGCAGCGCAAGACAATTGTACTGCGCCATAACCTCCCAGGCCAGCCACGGCTGGGGACTTGCTGCAGCTCCCGCTGCAACAAATACATCAACGAGATTCTGCTCCGCCGAATACGAAGCATGTACTGCTTCGCGAACAGAGTGGCACTTGACATCTAGAGTAGAACTCAAAATGTCATGCAAGACAAGCATGACCGAAAGATACCCCTCGGTCATATTGGCGATGAACTCTTTCCTCTTCCAGTCTGGAATTTTGCCAGACTTCTGGAACGTACGCCCCAGATTGTTGATGGCATTCTCCAGGTTACGAAAGAGCTTGATGTCGCTCTCCTTGAAGACAAAAGTCTTTCCGCTAATTTTCAGAGTGTTGTCTTTTTCCTGTCGAGACATGGTCTCTTTCCTGTCTTCTCACCCCTGGATGGTTAAGTGACGTTTTGTCACAAGGTGAGATCTCATTCCTCTTTTCTGCTTTTTATAAAAGGAATAAAAACTCACCTTGTATATAACTGTCTGTCAAAGTACGCTTTCGGACAAGGACTTACTCAACTTATCAACGAAAGCTACTTCTATTTATACCATACTAACGTAAAAAAGTCAACTCTAACCTAGTCCTATCAGGGTCTAAGACGTCGTAGCTATGTCGCCAGATAAGACCTTGTACTTGACAAAATAAGATATTTAATATATAATAATAAGTATGAGAGAAATAATGCAGGTGCGTCGTCCGCCAATATCCAGCTACGATAGTCCTATTACACTGGATTCTTTAAAGTATATGAAAGATAGGTTGATAGGTGCTTTAGAGGAGCCTGAGATAATTGATAAACTGGGGAATCTAGCCTTAGGACTATGTAATACGGCTCAAATGCTGGAGCCTATGAAATCTGTTGAAGGTGAAGAGCTGGGAGGCAGTCATCCTGACCCAGACTGGACAGATAAAAATATAATACCACTTACTGGGAGTAATGAGTTTGTTGTTTCTGGAAGGCAGATATCTCTTATGCCAGTGCAAAAAGATAGAATAAGCGATACTTTTGCTAGTGAAAGTATCGCCAGAATGTGTACTTATGTAGATATCTATTCACCCACAAAAATAAAAAGAACAGGTGTTGGCGGTTTTTGTAGTACTACTTTTTACAAAATGGGGGACGTCGGGACGGGGCCTTATGTATATCTTCGCCCTGTTATTAGTGTGGCTCAGAGTGGACTGACATGTGTTAATACCGCCACGTTGGGTCACGAGACATCTCATGCGCATGATTGTGTCACGAATCCAGTTTTGGAAATAGACCCTAAATCCGATCAAGTAAACCTCCGTTCTGAATTGCAAGCTTATGCCGTAAGCAAAGTTCTCCAGGCTTATCTGACGTATAATGATAGAATAATGTTTAGTTACCCTAGTGTATCGGACCGAGTAGAAGAGGTACGAAGAAAAGTTAACGGTCCCCTATGGTCTGAGGGTGCATTTGATGTGAATGATGATTTGATAGAGCAACTAGATAGAGCAGGCCTGAGAGGTATATATTGATAGCGTAGTGGATCAATATTCTGTTTGTAGAGCTTGATTTGTTGCTGTAACTAATTCCCTTACGATTTCGTCATAATCTTCATATACGCGGAAGCCGGCCGCATACGGATGACCGCCGCCACCGAAGTATCCAGCCACGGTGTCGGCGATTGGCAAATTACCTCGTAGGCGCGCAGTCAATTTGCCGTCAGGGTAAGTTTTAATAACGCAACTAAGCGCCACGCCTTCAACCAACCGCAGTTCGTCGCCAATCAACGCTCCAGGGTTGTAGGCATCGCTATAGGCTTGGATTTCCTCAAATGGCACATGTACCAACGCCAATTGTCCGTCTAATAAATATTCGATTCGCTCGATCAATTTTCCCTTGTACGCCAAAATTTCTGGCGATTTTTTCATAAATTCGCGTCGTCGCTCTTCAATTTCCGCATTAGACGCGCCCAGTTCTGTAAGTTCTCCCGCCGTATGGAAAGTCTGAGCCGTAGTGTTTGGCGTAGTAAGCCCCAGACTATCGCTCATAATAGCTATCAATAAATCTTCGGCAGCCTGAGGATTTATCTTCCAGTCGGAATGCTTGAATAGTTTATACAGTAATTCCCCGGTCGCCACGACGATTTCTGATAACATAATATGATCAAAGCTGAGCGTCGATTCGGCTGTGTGATGATCGATAACTAGAGTTGGGTGCGTTTCCAGAAAATGTCGCGCTCCAGGAGTTTCTAAGACCTTACTAAGAAGGATATCCGCGCTTGTATCGACAATTATCGCGGCGTCGGCTTGAAACGGAAAGTCGTTCTGCACTCGATCCCAACCGCGAATATAATGAAGATATTTCGGTATATCTACTGGACAATATAAAGTAACAGTCTTACCTAGGTCGCTTAAGACTTCTTCCAGCGCCAAGCTTGAACCCAAGCTGTCGCCGTCGGGATTTTCGGCTTGAATAATAACTATATTGTTTGCGGATTGAATGAATTGTTTAGCTGTATCTAGCATATTATTTATTATAACAAATGATTTTTACTCTAATATATAATATATATTGTTTTTAATTACATAAGTGGTATAATATGTGATGGACTATTAAAAGTACTGCGCAATCGAAAAAACATAAACATTTTTATAAATTATTATTGACAAAATATAAAGATTGTGCTAGTATGAGGACATAAAGCCTGAAGATAGGGCTGGAAAAGAGGAGTTTTTATGAACAAATTTAAGAAAATCGGCATTGCTATCTCTTTGGGATTTGCTATGCTCGGTGGAATCTGGTTGGCATCACCTTCACAGGCTGCCGGCTGTAACAGCTTTAACGTTGTATACTGTGGTACACATTCTATGTCAGAATTGCAAACAGCATACAGTCGTACAGAAATTAAAGAACTATACAAAGAGTGGTACGTTACTGAGACTATGGTTCAAGGTGGCTCAAACATGCGTGAAGGTGTAGTTGACGCAAATGGTAACATTACTGTTGATGGTCGTGTTGTAGCTACAAACGCTATAACCGTACAGTCTAAAGCTGGTACTCGTCAGCCTCAGCCACAACGTAGCTACAAGACCTCAAACGGATATACTTACTACCAATACACAACTGGTCAGAGCTTCGTTGACGGACCTAAGAGCTACAATATTTACGCATGGTTTGACAATAACGGCTCATTTATCACTGGTGTGATTAAAGACTGTGGTAACCCAGTTTGGGGTAACCCAACAACACCTCCAGCAAAGCCTGCTCTAACATGTGACGCTTTGCAAGTAACTGAAATTTCTCGAAACACCTTCAAATTCAGTGTTAAGGCAACCGCTAAGGATGGCGCATCTATCACCAGCTACACATACAACTTCGGTGATAACAACATCAAGACAACTAACTCATCAGAAATTCAATACACTTACGCAAAAGAAGGCAACTACACAGTTACTATTACTGTAAACGGTAAAGAAACTGGTGAAGTTAAGAGGCAAAACCCTAACTGTCAAAAAACTGTTACGGTTAAGCCAGAGCCAAAAATGATCGTTTGCGACCTTAATACTAAGAAATATCCAACAGAAATTAAGGAATCAGAATTCGACAAGAGCAAGCATTCAAAGAATCCAAACGATTGTAAGGAAGCACCTGCTAAGATTAAAATCTGTGTAATCGAGAAAAAAGAGATTCGTGAAATCAAGAAGGAAGAGTACAACGAGTCAAAGTACACAACTGACTTGAGCAAGTGTCAGGAAACCCCTACGCCAAACACTCCTTCAACACCAACACCTAGCCCAGAATTGCCAAAGACTGGTGCAAGTGACGCGATTATGTCAGCACTAGGCCTAGGTGGACTAACTACAGCTACTATCGCTTACATTGCTAGCCGCCGCCAAATGTAATCAGCTAAGCTAGCAACCGAAATACCCGCCGAGATGGCGGGTATTTTTATTGGTGATGAAGCTGTTGAGTTTATAATTGTTTTCGACCTTCTAGCGCGTGAGTTAGTGTAATTTGGTCTGCGTACTCAAGGTCAACGCCGACTGGAATACCCCTGGCTAAGCGTGTGATAGTCGTATTCAATCCAGCTTCCTGGATGTAGCGCTGTAAGAATAGCGCGGTCGACTCGCCCTCAACTGAAGCGTTCGTAGCGATAATAATCTCCTGAACGTCGTCGGTTTTTATACGATCAATTAGCTCTGGGATATGTAATTGCTCTGGTCCAATATTATCAATTGGTGAAATAACGCCGCCCAGCACGTGGTACGTACCCAGGAACTGCCCTGTTCTTTCTATAGCAATGATATCTAGCGGCTCCTCGACTACACAAACGACTTTCTTATTCCTGTTCGAATCTGCGTATAAAGGCGACACGTCGTCGTCTGAGTCGATCAACGCAAATGTCTTCGGGCAGGTTTTTACGCGGTCGTGCAATTGATCTAATGAATGCGCTAATTGCTTTGCGGATTTGGGGTTGCGGCGTAAAACCGCGTAGGCATATCTTTCAGCCGTACGCGGTCCAACTCCAGGTAGATTACCAAAATCATCAATTAAAGCAGTCAGAGCTTTTGGTAAAATGTCGATTGACATGACTTTAGAATGGCAAGTTGCCCAAGCCGCCCATCAATGGCTTCATAGTTTCAGCAGCGACTTCCTGAGCCTTTGTCATACCGTCGCGAACTGCGATTTCAATCCAGTGTTCCAACTCTTCGATATTCTCCAAGTCGACCATTTCTGGGTCAATCTTTACAGATTTAATCTTTAACTCGCCAGTGATTTGTACGATCACAGCGCCATCGCCAGCCTCAACTTCGATGATTTCTTTACCTAATTGTTTCTGTGCTTTGCGTAATTGTTGCAGCATTTTTACCTGATCAAACGCCATATTCCTCCTTATTTAACACTTACAATTATACCCTATTTGCGGTCGGATGTGTAGATATAGAAGCGGTCGCCGTCTTTATGGTCATTGACAATTACTGACGACAGGTGCCCAGAGTAAGTCTGCGGAATTTGAGACTTTACGCTGTGGCTAACATATAAAGTCTGTCCGACGCTTGCTGGCGCTGTGTGGATAATTGATATCTGGTGATAGTTGTGTTTTTTAAGCGCTTCGTAAATCGGTGATTCTTCTTTACTGACTAATAACGAGAATGAATCGGTCGGCGCGGTATTTTTACGGAGTAGAGATAAATCTTTATTAAAGCGTGAAGCTGCTTCTGGGAAATAACGATAACTGTCGATGTAGCGGAAGCTGCCGCCCGCCACCATAACGATGATTAGCATTGATATAAGAACCAGTCCTGTGCCGCGAGCGTATGGATTGCGCGGGAAAAGTCCGTACCACATATTCATTAGGGACTCCAATCCGACCGCCAAGAGTATAAATAGCGGGATGATGATTATCGGGGTGAGGCTTGGCTGGAAGATGAGTAGCGCCAATGCTAAGATTAGCCACGACCAAATCATAAACGAGCGGGCGCTGGAGATTTTTTGGAAGCTGCGGAATAGCCCTAGTCCGATTAACACCATTGCGTTGATATCCATAATTGGTGTGATTTGATTCCCTACGACCGATGGGAAAATGCGGATGTATGTGTAATATAAAGTTCTGAGATTTGCGACAATGTCGAAACTTAGACCGTTGATGCCGATGAGGTTGTAAAATAGCGCGTGGGATTTATAGCAAAGGAAACCAATCGCACAACCAATCGTGAATAAAATAGCGGACGGCGCAATCCAAGATTTACGATGTTTTCGGGAGATGAGGAAATAGCGTGGATGTGGATGTAAAAAGGCGATGATCAGAAGTCCCAGATTGATATACCAAAAATACGGAGTGAAGAGGCTGAGTGCCGTGGTGATGGCTAAGCTGATTCGCCAAATGGAGGCGTTCTGGGCTTTTTGGAGAATTAACGTGGCAAAAAGTAAAGTTAGCGCGGTGTAGAAAATGTATAAAATGCCAACAGTTGCACTTTGACCGATGAATAAAAATTGACCGGTCGTTGCCATGATTAATAGCGACAGAATCGTTGTGGACGGCTTAAACCAGCGTTTTAAGAGGAAGAAAATAGCGACGGAGCTGGCGATTGAAAGGATTACGGCGGGCGCTTTAATTGTTAATAAACTGACGCCGAATAGCTTAAAGAATAGCAATTGAAGAAGGTGAAATGGTAGATTTGTAACAGCGATTCCTTCGACGCTAAAATTCAAGTGATTTGTTGTATTGACCATGTTGATTTCTGCTTGCGACAAACCTCCCGGCACGTGCAACGCGGAAATTATAATAGCTCCTATGTACAGCAGCGCCAGCAACGTATAGCCGAAAACGTAGCGCCATCGGTAAAGGAATATATCGGTAACTTTTTGCTTTTTCATTGGTATGATTATAACACAATTCTATTCATGCTTGCGATCCAGACTCATAAAGCGTAGGCGCTCTGGGTGGAAGTATAATTGAACTTTACCGACTGGACCGTTACGGTGCTTAGCGATGATGAGGTCTGTAATATTCTGAACTTCTGGGTTGTCCGGCTCGTAATATCCAGGGCGATAAATAAAGCTCACGATGTCGGCGTCCTGCTCAATGGAACCGGATTCACGCAGGTCGGCTAGTTGTGGAATTGGCGGCGTACGAGATTCGACAGAACGACTCAACTGACTCAGGGCGATTAGCGGCACATTCAGCTCGCGAGCAATAAGCTTCAGTCCGCGGGAAATCTCCGAAACTTCCTGAACGCGGTTTCCATTGTGATTTCCGTTGGCCTGCATAAGCTGCAAATAGTCGACGATAATTAGCCCTAATGGATTTTCGTGGGCAATTCGACGCGCTTTAGTGCGCATTTCCAAAACTGACAGCCCCGGTGTGTCATCGATGTAAATTGGCGCCTCAGCCATTTCACCCATAGCTTCAGACAATTTAGCAAAATCTTCGTCGCTCAGATTTCCGGTGCGAATATTCCAGCTATCAACACCCGATGCATCTGCCAGCATACGGTCGACCAGCTGTTCCTTACTCATCTCCAGACTGAAGAATAGGACGGGACTCTTTTCAATTGTTGCCACGTTATAAGCCAAATTCGTCACCAGCGTCGTTTTACCCATGGCTGGACGCGCCGCCAGAATGATCAAATCTGATTTTTGCAAGCCAGCGGTCATATTGTCCAAATCACGATAACCAGTGCGAACTCCCCTGAGAGAGCCTTTATTTTTACTGAGCTCTTCAATTCGATCAAAGCTATCCGTCAGAATGCTTTCCAGGCTGACCAAATCTTGCTTGGTTGATTGGTCTGACACGCTGAAAAGTTCAGCTTCGGCCTTCTCTAATAATTCCTGCGTGGTCGTCGATTCGTCATATCCAAGCTCGGAAATGTCACCGCTCGCTTTTATCAGACGCCTGCGAACCGCTGCCTGCGCAATCATCTCCGCGTAAGCCGATGCGTGCGCTGCCGTTGGGACGTAGTTTGTTAGCTCTGTCAGATATGCCGAGCCGCCAACCAATTCCAGTTCGTCTTTTCGCTTCAATTCGTCAGTTAAGGTCAAAAGATCGACAGGCTTGTGTTTTTCAAATAGCCGCATCATTCCGGCAAAAATCAATCCGTGATTCTTGTCGTAAAAATCGCTAGGGTGAGTAATTTCTGCGGCATCCGCTAAAACTTCCTCGTCAATTAAAACCGCCCCAAGCAAACTCTTTTCCGCGTCCAAATTTTGTGGCGGTATCTTTCCTTTTACTTCTTCACTTTTATCTGCCATTAAATATCCTCCAGCTTAACTTCTTCGCCGCCACCCATTAATTCTGCAATTTCCGCCAATTTTTCGTCCTCTGGCGGTTTCTTCTCTCCAATTATATCAATTTCCAAATCCATCGCGGTTTCTTCTGAGATAATTTCCGAGATCAATGGTTTGTTTTTCGCGTCATCCAGCTTTTTCTTATAAAACGCGGAACCTGCGTAAATTGTCAATTTTTCACCGTCAAACGACCACTGGCTTTTCTGTAATAATGACGCCAACCCGAGGGATTTTTCCTTCGCTCTTTCAATGACTTTTTCCCAATTTAGCTCTAGTGGCGCGTCGGTTTTCTTTGGTTTTTCGGCGGGTTTTTTTACTGGCTCGGCGGGTTTTTCTTCTTTTTCAATCGGCTTTTCGGTCTGTTTGGTCGGTTCTGCTGACTTAATTGGCGTTGGTTTTTCGGCGGGTTTTTGGGTCGTGGCTTGAGTTATATTTTTCTTTGGCGCGGCTGACTTTTTTGTCGGCTGAGAATTGCTATTCATAAATATCGTCAATAATTTCAAGTCTGGGTGCGGATGCCTATCAACCTCAATCAATTGCTGAACCAGCCCAATAAGATTCGGATTTTTTCGTAATCTATTGCGAGCGATTGACAATAATTGATGCGACACAACAACTGAATTCGCGCCGCTATTTTCTAATTCCTGAAAGATGTTTAAGACTTTCTCGTTGTCGTCGGACGGATATGAATCCAACAAATTGCCAAGCATCGTCGCGTCGCTAAGCCCCAAATATTCGGTAACCATATTCGCGGTTAGCGGATGGTCTGATGTTGCTAAAATCGACAATTGGTCAAGCGTACTAATACCGTCACGGAATCCGCCACGGGAACGTTCAGCAATTAACCTGGCGGCATCCTCTTCAATCGCGAATCCTTCTTTCTTCGCTATATTCATTAACTGGCGCGTCATAATTTCCGTCGGAATTGGGCGGAAGAAAAATTGCTGAACACGGCTAAGAATGGTGGCTGGAAGTTTGTCGGCGTCAGTTGTAGCTAAGATAAACACCACGTGTTCTGGCGGTTCTTCCAGGGTTTTTAATAGCGCGTTAAATGCTGATTTTGACAGCATGTGAACTTCGTCGATGATATAAACTTTTTTCGGCGCAGAAACAGGCGCGACTTGGGCTTTTTCTCTTAAAGCGCGAATGTCGTCAACGCCGTTATTGCTGGCTGCGTCAATTTCAATAATATCCAAGTTTGAAGAATCGTCATCATATGGCAAGTGGTTAATCTCGTGCGCCAGAATTCGCGCCACCGATGTTTTTCCCACGCCACGCGGTCCGGTCAACAAGTACGCATGAGCAATTTTTCCCTGATCTAACGCTCGACGTAAAATACTAGTCACGTGATCTTGACCTAAAACTTCATCCAAACTGCGACTGCGATATTTACGATATAGCGCCTGACTCATCCCCTCATGCTCCTCATGAGATAATTATAGCAGAAAACGGCATTTTTTATGGATAACGCAGATCGATTTTGTGTTTTGTTTCGGCGACATAAAAACGGTAGTAACTATTAGGGTCTGACACGGTTGGATCTTCGAGTATCTCATCATTTTCTTTTATCTCAATATATTCATCGTTACTGTACGGCTTGATAAGCTTAGTAAATTCAAACGCATATTCACCAGAAATATTCTTTAGTTCTCGACTCTGATCTATTGGGTCGGCATAGTCGGTCATAACTAGTATAAGAAAGTATCCATCCTTACCGCCGAATAGATGAAAAGTGATATCGGGGTATAATGGTGCTAGCGGTGCGAATTGTCGAACATAACCCAATTTTTTCAGAATTGGAAATGCTTCAAAAACTACAGACGGAAATACAAAATTTGAGTAATTGTTCATGGTGAAATTATACCAGGTAAGATGGATAGTTTTCAGACATATCCAGGTCTTGTGGCTCAGAAGCCAGTGAGGTGATCACGCAAGTCGTTGCCGTTCATGGTGTCCCATGCGTTGTCGACGATAACCTGACCACCCTCGCTCTCAGGTAGCCTCCAATAGACGATATTCTCGCCCAGGGGGCCACCTGTGGCTTTGACATGACCATGACTATCACCGGGGATGTTACTAAACCTGCCGCCGCAGTAGAAGTTAACAAATGTGATTTCCGATTATTCGAGATCGCATAAATACGATTATTATTGTAATAATGGCAGTAATTATACAAGTTAATAGCAGAGCCTTAGACTTCTTGCCAATTTTCTCTCTCTTAAGGATAAATATTGATGTAATTAGAGTCACCATTCCCAAGATGTATGGCAAGTATCGTGCCAGTACTATTGAAGTATTGAATAATATTGTAGTTAAGCTCATTGGTAGCCTCCTTTGCTGTGTTTTACCCTCGCTCTCTATGTTTGCATAGAGAGCGAGGGACTGGTCTCACGACCATGGTGTTGAATATGTGAAGTTGTTCTGGTTCACGAACACTGCACGCACTTTATGTGCCGGCGAGTAGATCATCGGCGTATAGTGTACAGTGGCGACTGGTGCGCATGTTGTATCGAAGAATATCTGTTGTGTGTATCCAGTATCCTGGACGGCTTTCAGATATCCGTTACTAGCGCACTTGATCCAGCCTGGGCTATACATGACAATGCGAGCCCAGTTTGTCTTGCAGGTTGGCGACCACCTAATCTGCAAGGAGAATTCCTTGTTGTTGTAGACTTGGGTGGTGACGGCATCGGCGCTGCAGCCCGTTGCGTCTGCGTCCTGTCCCGAGCACCAGTCTCCGTAGCACCCGACGGCATGAGCGGCGGGTGGGGTGGCTAGCGTCATCGCTGAGAACACGAGAGAAATGATGGCAATAAATGCCGCCAATCGCTTCTTGCTGTTCATCATCAACTCCTCTGATTGTGAAACGTACACCGAGATTATTCTCGGATGAGTGGAATTATACTTCTGTTCTATCAAAAAGTCAATCCCTGCTCTTCTAAAATAAAAGTAATAATGTTAACAAAAGCCTCGCGGTTAAATTACTCTTAAAACAACGCCAGCTGCGTGCTGGGTATTTCTATGTCAATGACGCCGTCAACTTTTTGCGCCTGATAGCCAATAAGCTTTTTGATGTTGTAAGCCAGCAGCTGACCGCCGTAATCAGTGATGACAATTGAGCCTATGATACTGCGTACGTGTCCGACCAATTGACTGTAGTCCTTCATTAAAACGATACGTGACAAATCAACACTAGCGGTTTGAAAATAATCTTCGCAAGGAATTAGCTCGGATTTCGGAAACGACACGCCAATTTTCTGCTCAATTTCAAGTAATTTTTGTCGCAATTCCCTTTCGCCGTCAGCACGGTTAAACGCTTGTTTTATCAATTCCATCTTTTTGTGAACTGGCAGAGTTTCAGCTATTCCGTCCAACTTGGAAATTTTCGCCTCGTACTGTCTGGCGATCAATGCCGAAGAAAACGTTTCTAATTTTATGGCTAATCGCGTTCCCTGCTCCAATAATCTCCGAATTCCGCGCTCTTCTTGCGAGATTCCAACTTTTATGACGTTTGGTGCGAAATACGCCAAGTAAACAAAGTGCGGATTTTGATTGATTTTTTCTTGTTGGACGGAAACCGAACTGGCGTTATAAAATGCTGGATTAAAGCCAGTTTTATCGCGGCATTTTAGGCAATTTTCATACTTTTCATCAACCGTGGCGTAATCTGGGCAAATCTGACTACAGCGATTCTCAAAATCCACCCAACCCGCGCAATATTTAACAGAAAAATCGAACTTAAGAGATAAATCTTGTCCAAATAATTCATAACGCTCAATTTTATCACCAACTTGACATTCGACGAACGGCTTATTGTCGGAGTTAAAACTGGCATAACTGAGCAGAAACTCGCTCGGTAGCATAATATTTACAATGCAGCTTCGACTGCAGCCCAAGTTGCGTCAGGATTGTCTTCAGGGATGATGATTGTAACTTGGTCGCCGACGTTAATTCGGAAGTAAGTTACGCTAGCAAGCAAAATACGATATTCGCGGCCGGAAGCCTCGACGTAGTAAATTCCGTCGTGCTGAACAAGTGTTCCGATAACTTGCTTTCGTGGTACAGGACCGATTTGCTTATAGATAAAGCTGCCGTCTTCAGCGATTGTCAATTTCATCAGGTCACCTTCAACCAGCTTCGACTTTGAAGCGTAGTTGGCTGGGATTGGGTAATTTTTGCCGTCTGGGCTAAGCATCATCTGGCCGTCAAATACGCCTTCGATAATCTTTCCTGTTACATCATCTGACGAATTTTTTGGCGTGACAACTTGACCGTCGTCGCCAATAATACTAATCAATAATTCTTTTGCGGCAGCTAAATTGGTTTCCGCCTCTTGAATAAGTGTCCTCAGACGCTTAATTTGCTTTTCTGGTAATTCAGACATGGTTCTCGCAATTCCTTTGTCTATTTTTTATAATACTTAACTAATATATAGCATATCCTTACATTTATATCAAGTCGCGTTATCTATTTTTATCCGATTTTCCACAGCGCTATAAGATATGAATAAAAAAGTGTTGCAAATTTTACTCTTGAAATCGACGTGTGGTTCGTGATATTAAGATTGGCGACATAAAAATCACCGCCCAGAGCGGACGGTGATTAAACGAAACAAATTGGCGTTATATAACAAATTATGAAAGCTCGACAGTAGCGCCAGCGTCTTCCAAAGTTTTCTTTGCAGCTTCAGCTTCGTCCTTAGAAACTTTTTCCTTGACTGGTGCTGGAGCGCCGTCAACGATAGCTTTTGCTTCACCTAGACCTAGGCCAGTGATTTCCTTAACAGCCTTGATGACTGCAACCTTCTGAGAACCAGCGTCTTTCAAAGTAACTGTGAACTCAGTTTTTTCGTCAGCAGCAGCGGCGTCACCACCAGCAGCTGGACCAGCAACAGCGACAGCTGCAGCAGCTGGCTCGATGCCGTATTCTTCTTTAAGATGATTTTTCAATTCGTTAACTTCTAGAACTGTCAACTTTACAAGTTCTTCAGCCAATTTCTTAATATCAGCCATTGATATTCTCCTTTATTATTATATTGTTGCGATGAATGCAACGTTACTAGTGTTGATTGCTAAACTTAAGCAGCAGCTTTGGCTTCGATGCCGTCCAAAAGTCCGTGCAAATTGCCGCCAAGCGCGTTGACCGTGTCGTGTACTGGTGATAGCAATTGTGATACCACTTGAGCAACGAGTTGGTCTTTGCTTGGTAGACCCGCCAATGCTTTAACGTCAGCTTCGCTAATTGCCAAGCCTTCGCCTGAGAAGCCACCTGCAAGTTGTAATGCTGGATGTGTTTTTGCAAACGTGTCCAATACCTTTGCTGGCATAACTTCATCTTCGCTACTTACGGCGTAAACCAATTGACCAACCAATAAGCTGGTGTCGGTTTCTTTGTAAGTGTCGATTTCCTGAAGAGCTACGCGTACCAGTCGGTTTTTAACAACCTTGATGGTAACGCCCGCTTCGCGAGCTGCCTTGCGTAGTTCTTGTAGGTCGGCAACGGTAAGGGTTTGATATCGAGCAAAAGCCGTACCCTTAGCGTCTTTTAATAGCTCTGTCAGTTCAGCAACCAAAGTTTGTTTTTTATCGCGTGAAATTGCCATAAAAATCCTTTCTTTGATTGAGTTAATTTGTTATGTGCCAATTTGTTAACGTGCGGTAATGGAGAATCAAAAAACGTCTTTGATTCTCGCACTACCAAAGACGTCAAATAAAACTGTTAGTTTCATCCCTCGGTGGCATTTTTACACTTGTTTTACGTCAAGTCGCCACTGTCTTTGGTAATGTTCCTTAGAATTGTAGCAGAAATGACAACGAAAAACAAGAGTTATGGCAATTATTTTCCAGCCGATTATTTTACAATAATAACGTGATAAAATCAATAGGCTTCTATGTCTAGCCAAAGAGAAAACCCGCTCTGTAGAGCGGGTGTGGTGTGTGAAACCTCCTTCTGTATCTGAGTTCTCCGCTGAGGGGTGCTAGTCGATTAAACTAACACCCCTCAACGAGATGTTGGTTATCCTTCTGGGTGCGCCGTCTGGCGACGACGCGCCCAAATAAGGAATCCTCCGAGAGTCACTAGCGCGACCGCGCTGGTGACTGCGTCTCTACTTGCACCAGTGATCGCCAGCTTCTTGTGCTGGCGTGCTGGTGCCAGTGTCGCCGACGGCGTGGGCACGGGTGCCGGTGTCGTCGTCGGATTTGGAGTCGCCGACGGCGTGGGTGTCGGCACCGGTGTTGCCGACGGTGTCGTCGATGGGCTCGGAGTCGGTGTCGGTTCCGGCGTGGGTGCCGACGGGGTTGGTGTCGGAGCCGGTGTGGGGCTCGTCGACGGGGTCGGCGCGGGTGCCGACGGGCTCGGACTCGGTGCCGGGGTCGGGGTCACAGAGGGAGTGGGTGTAGGCTGAGGAGCAGGCGTCGTGCCGTCTCCGTCGGTCCCTCCATTAGCCTTGATCTCGACCGTCTTCTCATAGCGGACGCCATTGACGGTAGCCACATTCGTGACCGCCTTTGCGCCATCAGGGTTCACCGGATCGGGGGTGTAGGTCACACAGACCTTCGATCCCTCGGGAGCCATCATCTTGATGGTCTCGTTGTCAACCTGAGTAGCCGTGACCTTGATAACGGTCTTCGGGTTCCACGTCTCATCCGTAGAGCACGAGACAACATTCGAGAGACGGGTGCTCTCGTCGTGAATTGTGTACTCAGTGCCAGGCGTGGTGACCCAGCTGATCATCCAAGAGACGGTGTTGTCAGGATTGACCCATCCCGCCTTGAAGTTGTCGATACTTGCGTAGGGGTAATGCACAGGACCGCAGTCCCTATCGCATGTACCATCACCGTTGCTATCACCGAACGTGACAGACGTCGTCTTGCCATCCAGGATGAGATTGGAAGTGTTCTTACCCACTGCCGTTTCCTGAATCCTGGCATTCGCCCACCAGTGACCGGAGACATTAGCCTTATCGGTCATGGAGTCGGGTACAGTGGTGACAGTACAGGTGAGCTTGCTGTCGGCAACCTTGCAGTCACCGATCTTCTCGCCGCTGTCGAGCGTGAAGGGGAACTCGGAAGCCCACTTGAGGTCGACGTTGGCATAGACGGTGAACGTCTGACCAACCTCAAGTTTGTCTGCCGCCCACGTGCCGTTCACAGACACCGTCGAGGTGACGTGAGTACCGGCAGAGGTGACCTTGGTGATTTCAGCAGTCATGGGGTGGCCATCCGCGTAAGACGGAGCGACCACACCCCCGAAGAGGGACATAGCAAGAATCGCGACGAGGGTCGCCACGATTGAGACCCTCAGCGGAGTCCTGTTACGGTGGTGCATTTTCGCACCATCCTTTCTCTCGTGAATGATAGATACAGATGTTAAGGTTCTTTTATCCAGCTAGGCTGGAAATCAAGAAACTCTCGAACATCAGTACCTAGTTGGACTTTACTATTTTATCATAAAAAATGAAAAATGCAATAGTAACACAAAAATCCCGCCAGAATCGACGGGATTTAATTGCCTGAAATATAAAGATTACAGAGAGTTCTCTACTTTAATGCCAGGGCCCATAGTTGTGGCAATTGCAACGCTCTTAACGTAAACGCCCTTTAAGCTGGATGGCTTTTGGGAGTTCAAGCTGGTCAAGAATGCGCGTGCGTTTTCTGACAATTTTTCAGCACCGAATGATACTTTACCGATTGACAAGTGAACGATGGCTTGCTTATCAACGCGATATTCAACTTTTCCGGCTTTCGCTTCAGAAACGGCTTTAGCGACGTCAGTAGCAACAGTGCCAGACTTTGGATTTGGCATCAAACCGCGTGGGCCAAGCAAACGTGCGTATTTACCAAGCTTTGGCATGTACTGTGGAGTTGCGACCAAAATGTCGAAGTTCAATTCTTCCTTATCTAATTGGCTTAGGAATTCTTCGTCACCGATGATGTCGGCGCCAGCTTTTTTAGCGGCAGCGTGCTCTGATTCTGGTGCGAAAACAGCAACTCGAACGTCTTTACCTGTACCGTGCGGCAATGCTACGGTTGAGCGGATGTTTTGGTCGGCTTGGCGTGGGTCAACGCCTAGGCGGATGTGGATTTCAACGCTAGCGTCGAACTTGACTGGGCTGGTTTCAGTAGCCAATTTCAAAGCTTCGTCTAAGCTGTACAATTTGTTCTTTTCAACGTTTTTTGCAGCGTCTTGATATTTTTTACCGCGGCGCTCCAAGCGTGGACGAGTAACTGGCTTTGGACCTTTCTTTACGTGAGCTTCAGCGTCGTCTGATTGTGGAGTAGTGTCGCCAGCTTCCTTGCGAGCTTCCTTCTCTGCTTTTTCAGCAGCTTCGTCAAGAGCTTTTTGGCTACGTTTGCCAGACTTAGCGACAGTAGCTTCGCGCTCAGCAACAACGTCTTTGTCTTTGTTGTCGTGAGATTTGCTTTCATTGGTAGCTTCTGCAATTGCTGCTTCAATTTCAGCGATTGTGTTTTTTTCGCTGACTGATAGTTTTAGTTCTGCTGCTTTTTCTAGCAACTCGGCTTTCTTTGCCATAAAAATCCTTTCTGTGGTACGAACGGCAATTTGTCATCTTAACAAACCAGCCTCCCAGCATTGATTGATAATAGTGAAATTATACCATATTTTCAGAGATTGAGGCAAATGTTTGATAAAATAGTAATTATGGATATAACAATTACAAACATACAAGCAAGGCAAATTTTAGATTCGCGTGGAAATCCGACGGTTGAAGCGGACGTGACTTTGAGTGACGGTTCGTTTGGGCGTGCGGCTGTTCCGTCTGGCGCAAGCACTGGCTCTTTCGAGGCTGTTGAGCTTCGGGACGGCGAGCTGGCGTTTGGCGGTAAAGGCGTGCTTCGTGCGGTCGAAAATGTCAATGGTGAAATTGCGCAGGATTTGAAGGGTTCTAATCCGTTTGACCAGGCTGCAATTGATGAAAAAATGAAGAGTCTGGACGGTACGCCGAATAAGGCGCGTTTGGGTGCGAATGCTATTTTGGCGGTGTCGCTGGCTGTGGCGAAAGCTGCTGCTAAGTCGCGTGGCGTGGAGTTGTATCAATACGTCAATAGCTTGGCTGGAAATCCTGCAATGTGCCTGCCGATGCCGATGATCAACGTGATGAACGGCGGTCAGCATGCGCTCGGTGCGACTGATTTTCAGGAATATATGATTATTCCAACTAGCGCGGCAACTTTTGCGGACGCAGTTCGAATGAGCGCGGAAGTTTTTCACGCGTTGGCAAAAATCCTGAAAGACGAAGGTTATCCTACGACGGTTGGCGATGAGGGCGGCTATGCACCTCATGTCAGGAATGGTAATATGGAGCCTATTTTGTTGCTATCTCGCGCCATCGAGCAGGCTGGCTATAAATTAGGCGTGGACTTTGGTTTTGCGCTGGACGTTGCGGCGAGCGAGCTTTATAAGGACGGCAAATATAACTTGGCGACTGAACACCGAATTCTGTCAGCTGACGAAATGATTCGCACGTATAAATCCCTGTTGGAACGCGTCCCTGTTCTTTCGATTGAGGATGGATTGAACGAAGAAGCTTGGGAAGATTGGGAGAAAATGACGGCTGATTTGGGCAATTTTGCGCAATTGGTTGGCGACGATCTTTTGGTGACGAATGTCGAGCGATTGAAGCGCGGAATTGAAGAAAAGGCTGGCAATGCGATCTTAATCAAGCCGAACCAAATTGGCACATTGACTGAGACGATTCAGGCTGTTTTGATGGCGAAGAATGCTGGCTGGAATACGGTGATGAGCCACCGATCTGGCGAGACGGAGGACGTAACGATTTCTCATTTGGCGGTCGGTTTGGGCACGGGTCAAATTAAGACTGGCTCGATGTCGCGTTCAGAGCGAATTGCTAAGTATAACGAGCTGCTGAGAATTGCGGAAAAGCGTCCAGATTTGGAAATTGCGCATCCGTTTGTGAAGTAACTCTCACAAAAAGACTTCCCCGTAATTCAGAGGAAGTCTTTTTTATTTGGCGATTTTTTGATAATTATTCGAGAATTATCTTCTTAAAAACTCAATTTCCCCACCCTCATTGATTCGGACAATTTGCGACGGTTGAGCGTCGGCGACTTCTCCAGAATCGACATAAATCGACACTAATTCATGAAAGTAATTTATCGCTTCAGTGATGTTTTTTGCTGGTTCTTCTCCCGACGGATTTGCACTGGGCGCGACCAAAAGACCGACGGTTCGAATTAACTCTGCCAACGGAGATTCTGGCACAACTCTGAATGCCAATGTTCCGCCGTTCCTCGGAAGATGTGGCAGAAAATTAGGACTCACTTTGGTGACGATTGTTGTTGGTTTATTTTTGGAGATTTCTTGATATTTGTGTTTGATCGACGGCGTGAGATTAGGAATATCGTCAATATCCGCAACCAAAATAATAACCGGATTATCCAAAGGGCGTCGCTTAACTTCGTATAATTTCTCGACGGCTTTTTCTGAATTGGCTGCGGCTAATATTCCGTAAATCGTGTCAGTTTTAGCAATTATCAATTGCTCGTTCTGAAGCGCGGAAATTACACTGTCGTCTAAAATATTCTTCACAATCATTTATTTTACCATAAAATAACCCCGAGAAGTCCGGGGCTATTTGCTAAAAGTTCTGTAGATTAGTCGACGACTTCAACGCCCATTGAGCGTGCTGATCCGGCGATAACTTTCATTGCGCCTTCGATGTCGATCGCGTTCAATTGGTCTTTTTTCGCTTCAGCGATTTCTTGCAATTGTGCGCGAGTAATCCTACCGACCTTGTCTGAGTGCGGCTTGCCGCTACCCTTTTGGATTCCAGCTTTCTCACGAATCATATCGTCAACTGGTTGACCGAGTGAGTTCCAAGTGAATGTTCGGTCTTCGTAAACTTGAATGTGAACAATTACGTCCTTACCCATCATGTCTTTTGTAGCGTCATTGAATGGATTGATAAAGTCCATCATGTTTAGTCCCCACTGACCAAGCGTTGATCCCACTGGAGGACCTGCTGTTGCTCGACCGGCTGGAATGCGTAATTTCAAATTACCAATAATTTTCTTTGCCATAGTTCTTCCTTATAGTTTGTAGTGCGTAACTCGAATATTATATCGAAAAATGCTTAAAATTGCAAGCTAAACTTTTTTAACCTGCAGGGCATCCAACTCGACTGGAGTGTCACGACCAAACATACTGACCATAACCTTCAAAGTGCCCTTAGACGCGTCAATTTCGCTCACGGCACCATCAAAGCCCTTGAACGGACCGTCGATAATTGAAACAACTTCGCCCTCTGAGAAGTCAATCTGATGCTTTGGCTCTTCAACGCCCATTCGCTTCTTAATCTTCGCAATCTCTTTTTCAGAAACTGGAGTTGGCGTAGTGTCGGCACCCACAAATCCTGTAACGCCCGGCGTGTTGCGGATGATGTACCAAGTTTCGTCGGTCAATTTCATCTCAACCAAGACATAGCCCTGGAAAATTTTAGCCTCAACAATTTTACGCTTACCGTTGCGAATCTGGATCTGCTTTTCTTTTGGCACAATAACGTCAAAAATCTTATCAGCCATATCGACGCCGTTAATTCGCTGGCGGATTGATTCAGCAACTTTTTCTTCGTAGCCAGAATAGGTATGAATTGCATACCATTGCTTACTGTCATCGTATCGTTTTGAACTCATAATCTCTCCTTTACTTCAAAATTTGGTTAAAGCCCCAGTTAAATGCGGCGTCAAGTAATAAAATCAGAACGACAAACACAAAGGTGAAGATAAGCACCGCCGCTGTCATTGCCCAAGTTGCTGAGCGGGTTGGCCAGCGAACTAGCTTCAACTCTTCCCAAGCGCCCTTGAAATATCCAATCAATCCACCTTTTTCGCCAGATTTTTTAGACGCTTTTGTGGTGATTTTTGTTGGTTTATTGATTTTTTTCGCTACAGCTTTTTCTTTTTTTGGCGCGTCGTCAGTAGCTTTAATGCGACGAACCGTAGTTTTGCTGCTTGCCTTGCCTTTCTGTGCCATATTTTCTCCCAATTTAAAAAGTCTGTTTTTCACAGACTGTCAATAGTCATTGTAATTCATCCGAGCCAAAAAAACAAGTTGACCGAATATTATTTGTCATTATTTTTAAACTCTTTCAGCTTGAATCCGAACGTCGATCCGTGGTTTAATCGGCTTTCTACCTCAATTTTACAGCCCAATTTCTTTGCCAACTTAGCGGAAACGTATAGACCTAATCCCGTGCCTTTCGTCTCGCGGGTTCTATAATCTTCTGCGCGGTAAAACTTGTCGAAAATTTTTGCTATGTCAGCTTTGCTAATGCCAATTCCCGTGTCAATAACCTTGAAGGTGATTTCGCCAGATTTATTTTTCTTGATTGATAAAGTTATGGAGCCTTTTTGTGTATATCGAATGGCGTTGGTGATGAAGTTTTGGAGAATTTCCTCCAGATATAGACGAGAAACTTTAACCACGCCAAGTCGTCCGCCGATATCCAAATTGAAAGCCAAACCTTTTTCTCCCGCCTGAGGTGAATATTCGGAATTTATCTGAGCCGCCAACTCTGTCACGTCGATTATTTCTGTTTCATCAGCCACACCTCGCTCTGCGCGTGATAACGTACTGAGGTCGTTGATCATTCGCGCTAAGAATAAAATTTGCTTATGAGATTCGTCAATGGCTTCGGGAATTTTGCTAGTCATTTTACGCTCGACCAGCAGTTTGGCGTTACTCAGCGAGCCTTCGGCAATAGCAATTGGCGTGCGTAATTCGTGACTAACTACACTGATAAACTCATCGCGCTCCTCCTCGAGGCTCTTCGTCTTCGTGATGTCGCGCAAGATAAGCACGTATCCGTCCGGCGTCATCTTGTCGCCGCCCTGAACTGGCGCAAGCGTAACTTCCAGGCGAATATAATCGCCATCTTCGATTTTCATCAGAACGTCGTCGCGCTGGCGAATTGCGGAAGACTTGGTGAGTTCCTTAAAAATGTCAATCGGCTTTTTATCTGTCGTTTCAAGGTTCAGGACTTGACTGATATGTTCGCCGTTAATTCCGCTGTTCGTGTCAATCAAATTAAGCGCCGCAGAATTGTATGTATTGATAATTCCATGCTCGTCCGTACTGAGGATTGCGTCGGTTATATTATTGATAAGTGTGATCATTCTTTGGTGCTCGCTGAGGCTTTTTTTATCATTTTTACAATCAGATTTATCGCTAATTTCCGACAATATTTTATGCAAAACAATAGCTATAACACCTAAAACAACACTCAGAGTGATCAATAGAAAAATTAGCGCCCACATAGCTAAAGTATAACATAAGCATATGCGTTTCTATATGTATGGCGAATATTTTTTCAATTCATTTCGGTGTATTTTATAATGCGGGTCAAATTTGGCAACTTCGTCCCAGAATTTTGTCGAGTGATTCATATGCCTGGTGTGGCACAACTCGTGTATAATTACGTAATCAATTAGCTCAAATGGCAAGTTCATCATCCCGATATTCAAGCTAATCGTTCCAGACGAGGAGCAACTTCCCCAGCGACTTGATGAGTGTGTGATTTTACTCCGAGCAAAAGAAAAGCCGTGTTCTTCCGCTAAAAACGACAATCGCCTCGGCAGATATGACTTAGCTTCTTTTCTGAGAGCTGTCAGAATTTTGCTGCGGATAAGTTGTTGGTTTGCGGCCGATTCGACGGATTCTGTCTCGTTGATTTCTGCCAATATTTGCGTTCCGACGATTTTCACGCTTGAAGGTTTCGCGGTCGTTTGTATCAATAAATGATGGCTTTTGCCGATTTGCTGATTTTTCGTGTAAGAAAGCTTTTCTCGGTATTGAGAAACTAATTCGCGGATTTGTTTTCGAGAAGTTTTAATCAATGCCTTTGCGGTCAACAGCGGCGCATATGGCGGCATTGTAATTTGTATTCGTCCATCTGGCGCAATTTTCAAACTAACGCTCTTCGCCAGGCTACGTTTTTTAACGACAATTTCTCCGAATTCTTCGTCGGTAATAATTGTCATGGTTAACCTATGTTAATGCGATTTCCAGCAATTGGGCGGCGTGGAGCTTCTGGGCGACTGGCGCCAATTTGCTTAAGAACAGTGCGAGCTTGGCTACTTAAGGTGTGCCGACCACTGATCACGATATAAGACTCGCTGCTGTGTGGCGCTGAAAACTGTTTCAATCGTCGCTCGAAAGATTCGTCATTTCCGCCATAAGCCTTTATCCAGCGATGCTTGGCTGTGGCGGGATCGGTTTGAACCCAAACAAATAGGACTTTATATCCATATTCTCTAGCAAGGCGATTGATACGCATACGATTCGTGCGCTGATCGGTTGATCCATCCAAAATGACAGTTTGCTTAGTCTTCAAAAATTCTTCCAAAAGCGACAATGTTGCGTCAGAAATGGTTTTTGTATTGTCCGTAAAAACTTCAAATTGTCGAGAACTTACCACTGGAGAATTGAAAATCTTTGCAAATTCTACAGCGAATTGTGTCTTCCCTGAACCTGGCGCACCAACCATGGCGATAATATGCGGAAGTGAAGGTGATAAAGGTTTCATATTGAAAAATTATAGCAGATTTTTGACTAATAAAAAAGATTCCCTTTCAAGCGAGAATCTTGGCAGGAGTGGAGGGACTCGAACCCCCGACACCTGGTTTTGGAGACCAGTGCTCTAGCCACCTGAGCTACACTCCTATAGCAACTATTTTATCACGAATTAGCTTTGTCGCAAATGTTAAAATTGTGAAAAATAAAAAACTCGTGAAAAAGATCCCAAAATCCCTTGAAAAAACATAAGCGTAGTTCTACAATTAACTCAGAGATGAAAATTTTAATGCTTGGGTGGGAACTTCCTCCGCACAATAGTGGCGGACTTGGCGTTGCTTGCTATCAGATGTCGAAGGCGCTTGCTTCGGAGGGCGTTGATATTGACTTTATTATCCCCTACACCGCCAAGCATCCCGGAATTGACTATATGAATATCTATTCAGCTACTCCTTTGCCGCCGAATTATCACGATTTGGGTGCGTATAATAACGGTTCAGAAGAAGATCGTGAAAACGCTAAGGACGAGTATGGTCTTTCGCCGATGCGCGCTGTACAGAGGCGTTATGGCAAATATGTTCGAAAGTTTGTGAAAAATCATCAGCCCGACGCGATTCACGCGCATGATTGGTTGACAATGGAGGCTGGAATAATTGCTAAGGAAATGACGGGCGCACCGCTGATTGTACATGTTCACGCGACGGAGTTTGACCGTTCTGGCGAGCAGTCAGGAAATCCTCTAGTTCACGAAATTGAGCAACAAGGCTTGTTGATGGCTGATCGGATAATCGCCGTTAGCGAGATTACGAAGGAAATAATTGTTAAGAATTATCACATTCCGCCAGAGAAAATTGAGGTGGTTTATAACGCGATTGATTTGGCTGATTTGCCGCCACACGAGTACGACGCCAGCACTTACAGATATTTGGAGGAGCTGAAAAAGGACGGCTATACGGTTGTTGGCGCGTTGACGCGACTCACGGTTCAGAAGGGTTTGACGTATTTTGTGCGAGCTGCAGCGAAGGCGCTTGATAAATATGAGAAGATTGTTTTTGTTTTATCTGGAAATGGCGAGCAAAGAGACGAACTGATTGAGCTGGCGGCAGATTTAGGGATTAGCGATAAGATGATTTTTACGGGATTTGTGCGCGGAAAACAGTGGCGAGATATTTACTATTTGATTGATGTTTTTGTGATGAGTTCGGTTTCTGAGCCATTTGGTTTGACTGCCTTGGAGGCGGCACATCATGACACGGCGCTACTTATTAGTCGTCAATCTGGCGTCGGCGAGGTTCTGAATAATATTATGCGGTTTGATTATTGGGACGTGAATAAATTGGCGGATGAAATTGTTAATATCGCTGAATCGCCTGCCTTACAGAAATCTCTGAAGAAAAACGTTAAGAATGAATACGCGAGAATTTCCTGGCAAGACGCCGCTAGAAAATGTCTGAAACTATACAAAGGAGCGCTGGCATGAATAAAAATAAAGGAATAGTTTTATATCTACACGTACACCAACCGTGGCGAATACGCGAGTATAGTATATTTGACGTGGCTTGGAAGCATAATTATTTCTCTGGCGGTCAAAATCCAGATCAGGACAATCAAAAAATATTCCAAAAAGTTGCAGAAAAGTCGTATTTGCCGATGAATGCTTTGCTTGAAAAATTGCTGAAAAAATATCCTGATTTTAAGATATCGCTGAGTTTTAGTGGAACGTTTTTAGAGCAAGCCGAAAGGTTTAATCCTGAGGTTTTGGAGAACTTTAAGCGCTTGGTAAAGACTGGTCAAGTAGAAATCTTATCAAGTCCGTATCATCACAGTTTGGCGTTTTTCTATTCACGCAAGGAATTCGAGCGTCAAGTTGAGCTTCACCGCTGGAAGATTCGTGAGATTTTTGGTGCGGAAACACGAGTTTTGGCAAATACAGAATTGGCATATAGCGATGATTTGGCGAAATGGGCTGAGCAGGATGGTTTCAAGGGCGTGTTGGCTGAGGGCTGGGATCCGATTCTGAATTGGCGCAGTCCGAATTATGTATATCGCACAAGAGGCACGAAGAAGATTGGATTACTGCTTAAAAATTATCGATTGAGCGATGATTTGGCGTTTAGATTTAGTGATCGAAAATGGAACGAATGGCCGCTGACCGCGGATAAGTTTAATACGTGGGTGGAAGATTCTGTCCGTTACGCGCCACTGCTTAATTTGTTTATGGACTATGAGACTTTCGGCGAACATCAATGGGCGGAATCTGGGATTTTCGGCTTCTTTGAGAACTTTGTTGATAAATGGCTGAGTGCTAGTGGCAATACTTTCTATACCGTTAGCGAAGCACTGGACGCGAATGCGCCTGCCGGTGAAATAAGTATGCCGTCGCCTGTAACGTGGGCGGACGCCGAGCGGGATTTGACGGCTTGGAATGGAAACAGCTTGCAGAAAGAAGCTTTGCGATATGTCTATGAGCTTGAAGATGAGGTTTTGAATAGTAAGGACGAAGGTTTGATTGGCGATTGGCGAAAATTGCAAACTTCAGACCACTTCTATTACATGGGAACGAAGAATTTCACCGATGGCGACGTTCACGCTTATTTTAGCCCGTATAATTCGCCATACGACGCTTTTCTTTACTATATGAATACCATTCGTGATATGAAGTCTCGATTGAGGAAATAGTCAGACATTATTGCCAAATAAAAACTCCCTCTTAATGCGAGGGAGTTTCTGTATAATCCTGTTAAATTAGCTTTTACGAGCTTTAACTTCGTTACGACCAAGGTTTTTCTTAGTCTCGGTGTAAGTAGCGTGTTGCTTTGCAATTGGGTCGTACTTACGTAGTGTCAATTTACCCTGACCTTTTGTGGTGCGGTTCTGGGTGTTAACAGTAGTATAGTAAGTTCGGTGGTTGCTCAAGTTACTCACCAAACCAATCAGCTTTCGTTTCGTATTCTTCTTTGCCATCTCTTTACTCGTTAGATTTTATAAAACGTCTTGACTAATTATAGCATGGGTGAAGTGAAAATGCTAGTACCATATCAGATTTTGCTAGTTTTTATGCTTACTTTGCCGATTCAATCGCCGCTTTCTTACTTATTCCATCAGGCAGACCAATAGCTGCTTTACTCTGAAATTGAGCAGTCTCTATGCAGAACGACTGATCCGGACGCAAACCAATCATTTTGAGAACGAAACCGAGTTTATCGCTTACCAAGAAATAGGAATAGATAAGTATTGCCCTCCACTTCACTCGTCCTGTCGCCAAACCGTGTGTGAGTCAAACATGAATTACAACTAGTAAATCAAAGATGTGCGATTCAACCCTAATATCCATCCAGCCGGTGTCTCAATAATAATGCCTTGGTCTATATCATGAGATGCATAAAAATGATAAAATATATACATGAGAAACGATGAAATACTCATTAATCAACTCTTTGCTGGATCTTATCTAAATGAAGGCGCAAATATCGGTCACGAAGTAATTAATTTATTTAAAGACGATAATGGGCGAAACTATCTATACATTACACCAGGTGGAAAGGTTGATAGTAGTCATTCCGTCAAAAGCGTAATTTTTGTGCGTAATATTGAGGGAAAAACTACTGTAGAAGTCATTGCTAAAGCGGAAAAATTATGCCCCATTGATGTTGCGCCGAATGATGTAAAATATGCTGATACGCCAATTAGCAATGTCTTTAGTGATAACATATACCATGGCAAGTCTGATTCTAGCATATTTTTTACATACAGAACTGATAAGATTAGGCTACCTAGAAAAAATACTAGAATACTATTAACTATCAACGATGAGTTTAAACCGAACGATGATACTATACGCTTAATTAGACTTCATTCAAACAGTAAAGCCATAAGCAATCAATCTGGTAGAAAATACTATTCTGCACAAGACGACTATAACGCATATGTCGAATTGCAAAACTTACTTAATAATGACGATTATTGGGAAAAAGACGATACTACAGAGAAATTGATTACTGATGAATCAATGCGCGGAGCTGGTCTGACATTCCTAGAGATAATACGAAAAGAAAATGATGAATTAACATTTTCGAACTTATTGGCATATTATTTTCAATATAATAAGGCTATATTTAGGAAATTCGTTCGCGAGATACTTGGCGTAGATGACCTTCGTCCGAGATTCGATATTATACGAGAAAGCAACAATAATATTGACCTATGGATAGAAGACGACAACAATGTTTTTGTAATAGAAAACAAAATTAAATCTGGGATAAATGGTATAAAAGATGATGGATATTCCCAGTTAAATAAGTATCAGGAATATACAGAAAAGCGAATTTCTAATCCTGACGACGACGCATACGGGAAAATTAGCCATTATTATATTTTTACGCCAAACTACAATCATATTGATACATCAAAATACAACTTAGCAAAACCATACACAATAATCACATATAAAGATATCTATGATTTTTTCAGAAAAAATGCGGCAAATTTTCTTGAAGATAAATATTTCTCTGACTTTTTGAAAGGACTAAAAAACCATACCGTGTCAATATCTGAACTCAATTTTAGCATCATGAGAGCTAGATTCTTGGAAAAGATTAACCGGACGTAATACAAAGCCAAAGGATGTAATATGCTGAAAGTATAAAGTCGACCCTCCGCATAGTTCTGCTACGTGCAGTAATCGGGCTGATTTTTATATCAAAATGGTATAATCATAAGTGTAATTATGCGCAGTATAACAAAAAACTGATTTGCGGTTTTTCCTAGACTCGCTTCGACACCTTTGAGTGATGGTCAGAATCTGGCAAGAATTAAGAAAGGAGTGCTTAATATGAATCTAGACAAAGAAAAGCTTACGAAGAAGATAGTGGATACCATAAAACCAGATGAAATAATTTATGCCGAATACTCTAGTGGCGGTGCGATGGGAAATTGTGGGTCAAGCAGAATTTATGCTCTCAAAGATGATGGCTTGCATTATTACTACGCGAGTGTCTCCTCAAAAGAAAAAAGCCAAGAAGAAGCATATAGTATGGCTGGGGATTTACTGTTTGGACTTGCTGATAAAAATATCTTAGATAAAACATATGGCGGATTTGGAAACGCGGCTTTTAAAAAGAAAGATATAACTTTTGATCGTAACGACGACAAGTGTTCATTTGTTTATGATAAGTATCTAATAGAGGCGTCGGTTCTTGGTGTATACAATAACGTTGCAAGAGCTTTTGCAAAAAAGAAGATAACCGAAGAAGTAATGGATTCGTGGAATAATCCTGATAATTACTCTGCACTGTTAGTAGATGAAAGAATGCTTCTAAATAACTACGCTGAATATTATAAAAAAGACCAGCTCGAAATAACACTATCTAATTACATTGACGCAATTGATGAAATTCGACACCTCAATCATTTAGACACAAACTTTGCAACATTCGAGCAAATATCAAGCGGGAGAGATGCGATTGCAAAGTATCGGCTACGCTATCTATTGGAAAAACTAGGTAAGAACGATACTGAGGGTATTTTCTATAATTTTGACATCAAAAAAGCAAAATCAGGCGATTTATTCGCCAGCATAAGCAAAAAGTTAGGTGAAGATATTTCTGAAAAATTTACAAAGTACGAAGTTATCAAAACCAATAACTCGAATACGGACGAACTTAGCGGCAATATAGAACAATTATTTAGGTATCCAGTAGTCGTAGATTTTTCGGATGAGGCTCATAAAACGATAAGTGAAGATATTGCAAAGATAAATTCTTCTGACTTGAGAGCGAGAGGATCCATAGGTTATTATCTGGCGAGTTGTCATTATACACTAGGCAAGCTTCCTCTGCAAAAAGTCTTACCTACAGCATTACAAGTACTGAGAAAAATGCCAAAAGACGACTTCAATTACACAAACACAGACCAGACGTACTACGCTGCCTCTTGGCTTGTAGACAGAGCATGGAGCGCTATTGCTGAGGGAGAAGATGATTATAGTATTCGTTTCGGAAATATAATCTACAATAATATTTGGCCACAAATAGATGGAGTGTGGCCAATAAAGCATTATGGCGAGTATAAATTAACAGGGACATTGAGTGAGGGAGAAAATGATGCCGGTACTTAATATCTTCGAACGGGCCCTCGGCTTTATTTTAGCTCTAGATAATCTAGACGAACTGAATCCAGAACTATATAATTTCTTAAAGAAAGATGGTTGGTCACCAAGCATTGATATACGTAGAAAAAAACTCCTCTTAAATGTAGCTAATCTTGAAGATAAGAACATTTTCAAAAAGCTTCGGGAATACATGAAAAAGGCACATCCAATGGACATAGAGGATAATCTTAATGATCTTGGATTATATTTCCCCACCACGATAAGACGTGCTGATTTTCTTATAGATGCGCTCCTGGATGAGCAGGATGAGTTATTCTCCTACACTAGAGATACTATGTGGATCAAGCTGCTTTCAACAGTCCATTATAAAGGCATTGGGAAACATATACTGCAAAGGACGGTTGATAATTTTGAGAAAATAGTAGAGCTTCTCGGAGAGAGGCGAATCGTAGATGTGTATTTTGCCGCATGCACTGGCGCAGATGAAGAAGATGAGGTCGTTTTACTCAAAGAATTCAAAGAAAAGTTGCAAAGTATTGAGACTAAAAAAGATGAAAATTCAGAACTTATTGAGAAAAATATAAAGGTGCTGGAATCTACATTTACAGCCGCCAAAAAACATATAGAAGAAACTGCGTTCCAAAGAAAAGAGTTGAGAACCTGGCTAGACAAGGAATATCCAAATTTGATAAAGATAGAATCTTCCGAAAACGATTCTGATTTATACATAGCAAGGACAACAACGTAATTATATTAAATATTTACTGCGATGTTGATAGTGTAATTAAAAAAAAAGTATACGCCCCAAGGAAGACATATGAACTGGAGAAATTGGTTTAGCTCCTAATAAAAAACACCCGTTTCAAACAGTCGCAGTTGACTAGTAAAACAGATGTTTCGAAATGCTATTATGGAGCCACGATCGGGGCTTGAACCCGAGACCTCATCCTTACCATGGATGCGCTCTACCAACTGAGCTATCGCGGCGTAACAGACTTAATTTTAGCACATTAAGCCGTGTTTAATCAACTGAGTTATTTTTTACGAGTGGACTTTTTGGCTGGCGTGCCGGCTTCTTTTGGTAGCTTCGGCGTGACAAATGCCTCTATTATTCCCCACGCTACGCTATTGACTAAGAATGTAACGAACAATATTCCTGAAGCTGATGCCGCCAAGTGCGCCGATGAGGCGTTAAATAATGTCAATAATCCCGCCACGGCCAACCCGATTATGGCTAACATGATGTAGGCGTACTGTAATTTCAATCGTTGGTTTTTTTCGCTATTCCATAATGTCAGAATAGATTTTGTAAATTCAAACATACCTATATAATAGCACATAAATTATCAAAAGTCAATGGCGCTCAGCCTGGCGTCTTGCGACCAATTCTATAAAAATATCCACGTAAAAAAATATTATTTTCCGGCCTTATAATTTATCAATTAGCTCTAGCAACTTCTCCCATGACGCCCTGTCGGTGTGGTCATTATCAACAGTAACGGCGTATACGCAAACTTTATACAGGAGAGGATATTCTTGTGAATTAATCCAAGTCTGCATCTCCAAAGGATAAGCTAACTGGTCGGAAACTCCAATAGCCGCACCATAATCAGTGGTCAATAGGTCAAGCCTATCATGTCTAATTTGATCTGCCCAGTACTTGCAGTGCTCGACTGCTTGTTTGTAGGTCATTTGAGGGTATTGGCTCTTCTTATTATTCATATTTGTTATTATATAACATGAAAAAGTCCCAGGCTAATAATAATATAATATTAGCCTGGGACGGTCGTCTCCTTTCTATCTATCGAGCATCTTCAGGTGGATTATGTCTGTCAGGGTGACCGTATGGAAGACTCTGGTTTGTCCAGTGATGGTCTTTGTCAGATTCTCCGTCGGTGTCCCACGAGATGCGGTAGTTATCTCCGTAGTACTGCGTCACATGCAGATCTATCTGGTGATTCCTATCGTAGAACACTCCACTGCGATCATTGGTGTCGTTGTCGCGGTTTCGTACACCGAGTGGCGGCGTATCTCTCCGAGCGCGACGGTCATACAGTGTTCCACCAGGCTCATCGGTGAAGTTCTGCGCACCATGCGGTGCGAACGGATCGCGCCTATATGTCACGGTTCCGTTTTGGCTCATAACATAGTGTCCGTGACCAGGACCATCAGGCTTGTCAACACCACCGAAGTAGATGTTGACGTTGCCGTTCGGCTCCGTCGAGATCCAGACATCATTCTGGTACTGAAGCGGAACTCCAGCCTTTGCGGCCAACTCCTTACGCTTCTTTCGGCTTGCCGACTTCAGTTCATCGAGCCTGGAGCGGAAAGCCTTGGTGCATGATTCAAAGTCAGCCTTGGCGCGCTTGAGCTCAGCCTCCGCCAGTTCGTGCTCTGCCCTGGCAGAATGAAATGTCTGCTGCGCACGAGCAAGCTCACCTTTAGCCGCCTGGAAAGCTGGCTTGGCACTCTCGAACCTCTCACGCGCGGCTCGAATTTCAGAGACAAGCTGTCGCCGTTCGGCGGCAAGGGTCTGAGACCTTATCTTGCAAGCGTGCCCCTGATTTGCATGCATGCGTGCGCTAGCGCCGTCGCGCATGTCGTAGGCTAATGAAGCCGACTCGAAAGCCGACTTCATTTCCTGATATGCTTGGTCTTGCTCAGTATTCAGGATTTCGATTCGCGGGCCGTTGGTTAGCTTTATGGACATGTAGGCTTCCCATGCGGCTTGCTGGTCTGCATAGGCGGCTTGCTTGGCTTCCCAGGCACGGTTCATGACTGCACGAGCCAAGGAGCGGCGCTCCCAGGCGGCTTGCTGAGCTTCCCAGGCTGCCTGCTGTCGCTGGCGGGCAGCCTCGCGAACCATCTTCAAACGGTCAAGCTCGGCGTCTCGCTGACGAGACATGATGATATCCTCTCTGTAAAGGAGCGAAGTCACAGCGATTACTGCAACTTCGCTATTTTACAATATCAAGAGAGTTTTGGCAATAGTATATTTAATGCAACAAGGATTCAGTAGATTAACAGATATATTATTTCTATTGAATACTTAAAGTATGACGAATGTCTACTGTCTTTTGAAATCGCCCTTCTGAAGACTTGTGTGATAGTGATGACGCAATTTCTTATCGTGGAAGACTAATTTATAAAGAGTCTGTTAGTATTATAAAAAAGTCGCCCGAAGAAGGCGACGATGATTCAAATTTGGTGCTGGAAGTAGGACTCGAACCTACGAAGCCTTACGGCGGGAGA